>DATLLB010000147.1:0-6918 GCA_035538075.1 Enhygromyxa sp. | reverse complement strand
GTTGCGTCCAACGCCGACGCCAGCAACCGCGTCGACGTGGTGCGAATCGGCCCGGTGTTCTTCGGCGCGCTGGTCGGCTTCAACTACCAGATCGTCAAGAACTTCGCGCTGTTTGGCGAGCTACAGATCGGCGCATGGCTGCCCAATCAGTCGAGCATGCTCATCGATCTCAACGTGGGGCCCGCCATCACGTTCTGAGGTAGGCTGCCGGCGGCAATGCTCGGCGCCATTCCGTACGTCGTCCCGCCCGAGAAGACCATCGAGTTCGGCCGGGACATCCCGCTGCTCGGCGATCACCTGACGATCGGCGTGTTCGGGATCCTGGTCGCGATCGGCGTGCTGCTCGGCATCCAGGTTGCGATCAAGGTCTACGTCAAGGAGAAGGACCTCGACGAGTGGCTGTTCCGAGACCAGGTGTTCTGGGTCTTGGTGTTCGGGTTCGTGATCTCGCACTGGTACTCGGTGCTGTTCTACTTTCCCGAGAAGGTCACCGAGAACCCGTGGGTGCTCTTGATGATCTGGAACGGCCTGTCGAGCGTGGGCGGGTTCCTCGGCGCGTTCATTGGCATGAACTGGTTTCTGCGCCGCGAGAAGCAGCCGATCATGGTCTACGCCGACGCCAACATGTTCGGGCTGCTGCTCGGCATGTGCTTCGGCCGGCTGTCGTGCGCGCTGGTCCATGATCACCCCGGCAAGATCGTCGAGCCCGGCACCTTCATGGCCGTCGGTCCGTGGCCGTGTCGGTGCCCCGAAGGCCGCGCGCTGCCGGAGTGTTGCTCGCCTGCTCAGGAGCTGTGGCGCTGGGATCTGGGCCTGCTCGAGTTCCTGGTGATCTTCGCGTTGACCGTGTTCGTGTTCGCGATCTGGGACTGGCGAAAGGCTCACCCCGGTCGCCTGACCGGCTTGGTCGCGTTCGTCTACGGACCCACCCGCTTCGTGCTCGACTTCCTGCGCGAGAGCGAGGCCGGCAAGGGCGTGGCCACGCCCGACACTCGCTACCTCGGCCTGACGCCCGCGCAGTATCTGTCGATCGGCATCTTCGCCGCCGGCGTGTGGTTGCTGTTCCTGCGCAAGCCCAAGCCCGAGGATCTCGACTACGCCCGCGACAGCGAGCGCAAGGCCCGGCTGCAGGCCCGCAAGAGCGCCGGTGCCAGCGCCGACGGCGACGCGACGGCGGCGAGCGAAGCACCGAAGCCACCCGAGTAAACGCGCTCGGCGGAGTGCGGGCGCCGAGCACACGTGGTTCGGTGGCTCGGCTCGCGTGCTAAAGACCGCGCTGTGCCGCTCGCGGAGACCCCGGTCATCAAACCCATACGAGAGGGCCCGAAGCGGATCTTCGAGCGCGAGCTCGAGCAAGCCAATGCGGCGCTGCGCGAGAGCGAGGAACGCTACCGCACCTTGTTCGAGTCGATCGACGAGGGCTTCTGCATCATCGAGGTGCTGTTCGACCCCAGCGGTGTTGCGGTCGACTATCGATTCCTGGAGACCAACCCCGCGTTCGTCAAGCAGACCGGCATCGAGGAGCCGGTCGGCCGACGGATGCTCGACATCGTCCCGGGCCACGAGTCGCACTGGTTCGAGACCTACGGTCGCGTGGCCCAGACCGGCGAGTCGGTGCGCTTCGAGGCCGGCGCCGCGGGGCTCGGGCGCTTCTACGACGTCAACGCCTTCCGCATCGGCGCGCCCGAGCAGCACCGCGTGGCGGTCCTGTTCAAGGACATCGGCGAGCGCAAGCGGCTCGAGGATCAGCTGCGCCGCACCGCCGAGGAGCTGACCGAGACCAACCGGCGCAAGGACGAGTTCCTGGCCACGCTCGCGCACGAGCTCCGCAACCCGCTCGCGCCGATCGCCAACGTGCTCGCGCTGCTGCGGCACCCCAACAAGCAGGTGTCGGTCGAGACCCTGTACTCGATCATCGATCGCCAGGTCGGCCACATGGTCCGGCTGGTCGACGATCTGCTCGATGTCTCGCGCATCAGTCGGGGCGCGCTGCAGCTACACACGCAGACCGTCGAGCTCGCCGACGTCCTGCGCCGCGCGATCGAGACCAGCCGCCCGCTGATCGACGCCGGCCGCTGCCAGCTGGAGGTCGAGACGCCGAGCGAGCCCGTGCAGGTCGACGGCGATCCGACCCGGCTCGTGCAGATCGTTGCCAACCTGCTCAACAACGCCGCCAAGTACACGCGCGAAGGCGGCCACATCTGGCTGACCCTGCGCCACGAAGGCGAGTGGGCGCAGATCAGCGTGCGCGACGACGGCGTCGGCATCCCGGCCGACATGCTCGAGCGGGTGTTCGACATGTTCACGCAGGTCGACGCCTCGCGGGCCGACGGGCTCGGGATCGGGCTGACGCTGGTGCGGAGCTTGGTGTCGCTGCACGGCGGGAGCATCGACGTGCACAGCGAAGGGGAGGGACGCGGCAGCGAGTTCCTCGTGCGGCTGCCCTCGATTGGCTAGTGGCTAGCCGCCCCGCGGCCCTCGGCGCGGCAGCTCGATGACGAAGCGCGTCCCTTCGCCGAGGCTGGAGAACACCTCGATCCCGCCGCCGTGCTCCTCGACGATCCGCTGCACGAGCGCCAACCCGATCCCGGTCCCGCCTTCTTTCGTCGAGAAGAACGGCTCGAAGATGCGATCGAGATCCTCGGCCGGAATCCCGCGCCCGAAGTCCCGCACGCTCAGCCGCACCTGCTCGCTGGTCGCCTGCAAACCCAGCTCGAGCCGCCCGCGGCCGGCCATCGCCTGGACGCCGTTGCGGACCAGAGTCCCCAGCACCTGCGTCTGCTGGGCGAGGTCGAGCTCGACCTCGACGCCGTCGCGCGGGACGCTGAGCACGAGCTCGATCTCCTCGTGGCTTGGATCGGCCCGAAAGCTGTCGGCCAGCTCGTTGAGGGCGCGCGCGAGCTCGACCTTGCTGCGCTGCAGCTTGCGGGGCTTGGTGTAGTCGAGCAGCTCGGTGACGATGTCGGCCAGGCGCGCGGACTCGCGGCGGATCACCCGGATCAGGCGCTGATCCTCTTCGGCGAGCGACTCGGCGTCGAGTAGCTCGGCGCAGCCGGAGATGGCCGCGAGCGGGTTGCGGACCTCGTGCGCGACCGAGGCCGCGAGGGTCCCGAGCGCGGCCAGGCGCTCGCGGTGTCGCAGCACTCGCTCCATCTCGCGCAGATCGGTGACGTCCTGGAAGTTGACGATGTGGCCCAAGAACGCGCCGTCTTCGTCGAGCAGCGGGCTGCAGGTCAGGCCGAGGCTGATCTGGCGGTTGTCGAGGCGCTGCACGTCGAGCTCGAAGCGGTTGCGAAAGCCACCCGAGTCGTCGAGGTGCGCGCGCAGGCCCGGGATCAGCTCCTCGCAGTGTGAACCGTCGACGCTGCTCGAGCGGCCGAGCAGATCGAGCGCGGTCGGGTTGGCGAACAGCACGTAGCCGTCGGCGTCGACGGTCAGCAAGCCCGAGCTCAGCGAGCGCACGATGTTCTCGTTGAGCGCCTTGAGGCTGCCGATCTGCGAGACCGAGCGCTGCAGCTGCATGTTGAGGTACGAGGACAGCATCGCAACCAGGCCGATCGCCCCGGTCGTGCGCAGCAACGCGATCCACAGCACCGTCGGCTCGAGCGTCTCCACGCCCTCGCCGGGGTCGCGCAGCCACAAGAACAACCCGAGCAGCTGGGCCATGCTCAGCGCCACGTACAGGAGCCCGGCCGCGGCCGCGGTCGTCCAGATCTGCGAGCGCGTGCCCATCGTCGCGGCCCCGAGCACCGCGATCAGAAACAAGAACGCGAAGCCCGAGTCGACGCCGCCGGTCAGGGCCACGGCGATCAACGCGAACGCGACGTCGAAGCCGGTCTGCAGCCACGCGAGCCGATGCAGCATGGCTTCGGTCCGCTGCGCCTGCGCGGGACCCAGCAGCCGCCGCTCGGGAGCAGGGCGCAGCAACCACGCGCACACGAGGGTCAGCAGATAGCCGGCCGCGATCGTGACCCACGCGACCCAGTCGCGCAGGCCGACCATGTGCTCCTCGACCAACCACGTCGTGTAGGCCGCGAGCAAGGTGAAGGCCGCGAGCAGGCCGAGGCGAAACAGCATGAAGTAGCTGATGCGCTTGCGCAGCCCCTCGAGCTCGACGGCGCGCCGGCTGTGTTGCCCGGCGAGCTCGGCCCGCAGCTCGGCGCTCAGCGCCACGACGTCCGAGGTCTCGCGGGTGTCGGACACCACTTGGACGCATGATACGAGAGCGCCGTCGTCGAGCTCAATCACCAGAGCGGGACGGGGGCGGGCGGCATCTCACCCGGCTGGTCGCCGATGTTGTTGTTGTTGCCGTACCCGAGCCTGCCGCCCGAGCCAGCGCCCCAGCAGCGCAAGGTCCCATCGACCAGCAGCGCGCAGCTGTGACCGTCGCTCACGAACACTTGGGTTGCAGGCCCGCCGACGTTCACGTTGGCGGGCGGCATCTCGACGAGCTGATCGCCGATGTCGTCGACGTGCCCGTAGCCGAGCTTGCCCGAACTGTTGTCCCCCCAACAACGGACCGCGCCGTTGTCCAGCAGCGCGCAGGTATGGGATCCGCCGACTGCGATCTGTACGACGTTGCCGCCGACGTTGACGATCGGCGGTGGCATGTCCCCGGGACTGTTGCCGACATGACTATTGGCGCCGCCGAGCTGACCCCAGGCCCCGAAGCCCCAGCAGCGCACCGAGCCGTCATCGATGAGCGCGCAGGTGAAGTTTCCGCCCACGCCGACCTGCACGACGGTCCCAGGCCCGGTGTCTGCCTCGGGCGGCGGCATCTCGCCCGGGTTGTCGCCGATGTCGTTACTGGTGCCGATACCCAAGGATCCGTAGAAGTTCTCTCCCCAACAGCGGACCCTGCCCGTCTGCATGAGCGCGCAGACGTGTGATCCACCCGTCGAGATCGAGGCGACTGGACCACCGAGGTTGAGCAGTGGCGGCGGCATCTCGCCCGGGCCATCGCCGAGATTCGAAGTGTTCCCGAGGCCGAGCGCGCCGCTCGAATTGCGACCCCAGCAGCGCGCGCTGCCGTTGACATGGACCACGCAGGTTTGTTGATGGGCCGAGATCTGTGCGATCGGGCCCAGACCGCCGACCCCCACCGCAGGCAGCTCACCCGGCGCGTCGCCAAGGCTCGCGGTGTTTCCGAGGCCAAGCTGTCCGTAGGTGTTGCCGCCCCAGCACACCACGCTGGCTCCGCCGAGCAAGGCGCAGACATGCTCGGTCCCCGAGTCGACTTGATCGAAAGCAGCACCGACGAGCGCGTTGGGAGCCGGCATCTCACCTGGATCATCGCCGAACGAGGTCGTGTTGTTGATGCCGAGCTGTCCGCTCGCGTTGCCTCCCCAGCAGCGCACAGTCTGGCTGCCCTCGAACACGACGCACGTATGCAAACTACCGAGCGTCGCGGTGAGAATTGGCGTGCGGGTGCAGCCGCTCTCGCAACCGTCGGCAGCCATGCCGTTGCCGTCGTCGCACTGCTCGAAACCCACGTAGGTGTAGCCGTCGCCGCAGCTGGCGAAGTGGCAGGCGGCGCAGGCATCCCCCTGGTTGGCGTTTTGGTCCTCGCATTGTTCGACGCCCGCCTGAATGTAGCCGTCGCCGCAAGCCGCGAGCTCGCAGCTGCTCACGCAGCCGTCGGTGTTGTTGGCGTTGGCATCGTCGCACTGCTCGACGCCCGCGTAGGTGAAGCCGTCGCCGCAGCCCGCGAGCTGACAGCCGTTCACGCAGCCGTCGGTGTTGTTGGCGTTGGCGTCGTCGCACTCCTCGACGCCGGCCTTGATGAACCCGTCGCCGCAGGTGGCCGTCGCACAGGTGTCGAGGCAGGCGTCGGTGTTGTTGGCGTTGCCGTCATCGCACTGCTCGCCGAGCTGGACCACGCCGTCGCCACAGCTGGCCGACACGCACTGGTTGCTGCACGTATCGAAGTTGTTGCTGTTGCCGTCGTCGCAACCTTCGCCGGGCCCGATGAACCCGTCGCCGCAGCTGGCCGCCTCGCAGTCGTTGAGGCAAGTGTCGGTGTTGAGGCCGTTGCCGTCGTCGCACTGTTCGACGCCCGCTTGCACATGGCCATCACCGCAGGCCGCCAGCTCGCAGTTGCTGATGCAGGCGTCGCCGTCGTTGGCGTTGGCGTCGTCGCATTCCTCGTCGCCAGCCTCGACGAATCCGTCGCCGCAGCTGGCCGCCAGGCACCCGTTCAGACAGGCGTCGGTGTTGAGGTTGTTGGCGTCGTCGCACTGCTCTTCACCAACATGGACGTGGCCGTCGCCGCAGCTCGCACTCTCGCAAATGGCGAGGCATGCGTCGGTGTTGCTCGGGTTGGCGTCGTCGCATTGCTCGACCTCCGCGTGGACGAACCCGTCCCCGCAAATGGCCTCGACGCAGGTGTCCAGGCACGCGTCATCGTTCTCGATGTTGCCGTCGTCGCAGAACTCACCAACTTGCAGCTCTCCGTCGCCGCATGAAACAAGCTTGCAGGCGTTGGTGCATGCGTCGTCGTTCTCGACGTTGCCGTCATCGCAACCCTCGCCGGGACCGACGAAGCCGTCGCCGCAGCTGGCCAGCATGCAGGTGTCGAGGCATGTATCCGTGTTGTCGGCGTTGCCGTCGTCGCACTGCTCACTCTGTCCGAGCACCCCATCGCCGCAGTGGCCGACGCCGCACAGCCCATCCAAGCACACCAGCTCGGCGTCGCAGCTCAGGCCGACTCCACACTCGCAACCTTCGCTGCCGATTGGGCAGTCGCCATCACCATCGCCATCGCCATCGCCATCGCCATCACCATCGCCATCGCCATCGCCATCGCCATCGCCATCGCCGTCGCCGTCGCCATCACCGTCGCCATCGCCGTCACCGTCACCGTCGCCATCACCGTCGCCATCACCGTCACCAGCGGCGGCGTCTTCGTCGGTGTCTGGA
>DATLLB010000146.1:0-11690 GCA_035538075.1 Enhygromyxa sp. | reverse complement strand
GGTCTCGTAGTGGAGAATGTGGTGCTTGCCGAGCCCTTCGACGGTGGCGATCGCCAGCGCCACAGCCTCTCCGCGCTGGCGGGGGATCTGCATGGCGAATTCCCAGTCGGTGCCGTAGGGCAGCTTGACGGCAGCCGGCGGGGTCTCGCAGCCCTCGGCGCCGCAATCTTGCTGGGCCCACAATGCGGCGTCCTTCTCGGTGATCACGTAAATGCGACCGGAGCGGGTCTCGAAGAAATCGAAGATCCGTCCGTTGTCCACGGTGAGCTGGATGTCGTCCGCCCCACCGGCGACGCGCGTGTGAATGGCGAGGCCGGTGCTGACCAACAGGCCGCCCTTCCAGCCCTTCCGGATTTGGTGGCCCTCGTCGACGAAGCGCTGCTCGCCGTCGTAGTCCTGCGGGACCCAACGATGGTTGGAGCGCAGACGCATGAGTCGAAGCTCGGTGATGGTCTCGCCGCTGCGATCGTCTTCGAATTCCTTGGTGCGGCTCTCGATGAACCACACGTCGCTCGGCCAGATGCCGAACATCTCGGCGCCGGGCGCCTCGATCTCCGGGCGCATCACGAGCTGCCCGGTGTCGCTCATGTCCCAGTAGCCGGCGTCGGACTTCCCGACCACGCCGCCCGTGAGGTTGGCGAATTGCAGCGAGCCATCGACGGTCGCGACCTCGCGCCAGGAAGCCGTCGCGGCGACCGGGGCGACCGCGGTGATCGGCACCACGCCGGGCTCGACGGGCACGACCGGCACGGCCGGCTTGGGCGGCTCGGGCTTGGCCTCGCCGTCAGGCTTGGCCTCGCCTTCGGGTTGGGGATCGCTCGCGCCAGCAGGGTCGTTCTTGGCTTCGGGTGCGGGCCCCGGATCGGTCTTGCTGGCCACCTCGGGATCATTCTTGGCGACGGGCTCCGACTTCTCACCACCCGTGCAGGCGATCGCGAAGAGGACGGTTGCGCTGATGAGCGTGCTCGACCGGGCGTGCATCACGGGCGACCATATCGCAACCCGAATCGGTTAGGCTGCGCACGATGGCCGGGCTCCCGTACCTCGCCACGCAGCTGCCCGAGCTGGCCGTACACGCGCAGCGCGTGTCGCAACGTCGGATTCGCCACGGCCCGCAGCTGCCCGGCTGGGAGTGGCCGTACGAGGTGTTCCTCGCCTACTTCCGCCAACGCTTCGCGGAGACGCATCTGTCTCCGCAGGCGATCCGCGAGCGCTTCGACGCGATCGGTCTGCTGTCGACCGATCGGCCGCTGGTCAAGGTCCGCTCGATCGACGCGCATGGCGTTCACTGCTCGCAGTTCTCAGGACGACGACCGAGCGAGCGCTGGATCTTCTATCTGCACGGCGGCGCGTATGTGTTTGGCTCGGCCCGATCACACACGCCGTTGCTCGCTCGGCTGGCTCGCGTCACGCAGGCACGCGTGCTCGCGGTCGATTACCGACTCGCGCCGGAGCACCCCTGCCCGGCCGCGCTCGAGGACGCGCTCACGGCCTGGCAGTGGCTGATGGACCAGGGCGTGCGCGCACAGGATGTGGTGGTCGCGGGCGACTCGGCAGGCGGCGGTCTGGCGCTGAGCATGATGTTGGCGCTGCGTGATCGCGATCGCCCGCAGCCCGGTCGAGCGGTGCTGCTGTCACCGTGGACCGACCTCGCGCTGACCGGCGAGACGCTCGCGCGAGCGCGCTACGACTACCTGCCCGAGCTCACGCACCTGCGCAGCTTCGCGGCCCACTACCACGGCGCGCTCGGTCCCGAGGATCCGCGAGTGAGCCCGCTCTATGCGTCCGATCTGTACGGGCTGCCACCAATGCTGCTGCTCGCCGGCGGCGAAGAGGCGATCCTGGCTGACTCGATTCGCATGCACGAGCGCCTGCGCGAGGCCAAGGTCGAGGCCGAGCTGCACGTCGAGCCGCACGAGATCCACGTCTATCCAATGTTCGCCGCGGTCAGCCGGCGCGGGCGCGACGGCGTGCGCCGGATGGTTCGCTTCATGGGCTTGCGGTAGGCTCGCGGCCGATGGCGACGGTGGAGCTCACCCGACACCTCTACACGTTCTTCCCGGCGCTCGCAGACAAGCAGCTGCGCTTCGAGGACGCGACGACGGTGGCCGAGGTCGTGCAGGCGCTCGACGAGCTGGCGCCGGGGCTCGGGTTCTATATCTGTGACGAGCGCGGCCGACTGCGGCGGCACGTCAACATCTTCGTCAATGAAGAGATGATCGCCGATCGCGGGCGACTGAGCGACCGCGTGGATGCAGACACACGAATCATGATCATGCAGGCGCTCAGCGGAGGATGACCACGATGTCGAATGCAGTGTTGGTGGGTACCCGCAAAGGGACCTTCATCGTCGAGAAGCAAAACGGACGCTGGCAGCCGCGGCTGGCCGGGCATGCGGGGCAAGGCGTCAATTTCGTCGCGCGCGAGCCCGAGAGCGGCACGCTGTGGGCGGCGCTGGGCCACGGGCACTGGGGCGCCAAGCTCTCGCGCTCGAGCGACGGCGGGCACAGCTGGCAGGACGCGCCGCAGATCAAGTACCCCGAGGGCGCGCGCCACCTGGTCCCGCCGATGCCCGACGAGACTGGCGAGTCCACCGGCTCGGTCGTGCTCAAGGACGCGACGCTGCTCAAGCTGTGGGTGATCGGCTTTGGTCCGTCGGGGCGCGTCTATGTGGGGACCATCCCGGGCGGGCTGTTCGTCAGCACCGACGGCGGTGAGAGTTTCGAGCTCAACCGCGGGCTGTGGAACCACGAGTCGCGCGGCGGTGATCTGTTCAGCGGCGAAGGCTCGGGCAAGACCGATTGGTTCGGCACGCCCGCGGCCGCCGACAGCGGCGAGTTTGCGCCGGGCATCCACTCGATCGTCGTCGATCCACGCGACCCCGATCGCATCCTGATCGCGGTCTCGACCGCGGGCGTGCTGGAGACCACCGACGGCGGCAAGACCTGGCGCGGCCGCAACAGGGGCATGCTCAACGATTACCTGCCCAACCCCGAGGCCGAGTGGGGTCACGATCCGCACTTCGTCACGCTCTCGCGCGGACAGCCCGATCACATGTGGCAGCAGAACCACGCCGGCGTGTTCTACAGCTCCGACGGCGCGAGCACCTGGACGCGAGTCAGCCAGCCGGACGTCGGCGTGCACTTCGGCTTCCCGATCGCGGCCGATGACGAAGACGGCAAGACCGCGTGGGTGGTGCCCGGCAAGGCCGACTCGGAGCGCATGACGATCGGCGGCGGGCTGTTCGTCGCGCGCACGACCGATGGCGGGCAGTCGTGGCAGCCGCTGCGCGAGGGGCTGCCGCAGGAGAACGCATACGACGTCGTCTATCGGCACGGGCTCGACAACCACGGCGATCTGCTCGCGTTCGGCAGCACGACCGGCAACCTCTACGTCAGCGAGAACCGTGGCGACAGCTGGGTGTGCGTCGCCAACAACCTCCCGCCGATCTACAGCGTGCGCATTGGGTGATCGCATGCATGGCGATCGACTCGAGCGCATCCGCGAGCGTCTGCAGCTGCTCGCCCGCTGCGACGCGCAGCTGCAGGTGTTTGGCGCTCACCAGCACGAGTACCGGCTCGAGCCGCCGCTCGACGAGGCCGAGGTCGCCGCGTTCGAGCGCATGCACGGCGTCTCGCTGCCCGAGGACTATCGGGCGTTCCTGACCACGCTCGGCAACGGCGGCGCCGGTCCGTTCTATGGGCTCGCGCCGCTGTCGGCCGAGGCTCCACGCTTCGCTGCGACCTTCGACGACGCGCCGCCGCCGAGCCTCGCGCGACCGTTTGCGCTGGCCGAGGCTTGGCGACAAGGCGAGGACGATCCCAAGCCACCGATCACGGAGGGCTCTAACCTCTACGACGGACTCGTGCAGCTGAGCGATCACGGCTGCGGGTACTTCGACGTGCTGATCGTCGCCGGGCCGCAGCGCGGCCAGGTGTGGGCCGACTTCACGCAGGCGCTCGGCGGGCTCGAGCGCTGGTACGACTCGTTCCTGGACGGGTACGAGGCGTGGCTCGATCGTGCGTTCGTCGACTGGGCGTGCGAGCTGTTGAACGCGAACGTGGCCCACGAAGATCACGTCGCGGCTGGGCTCGAGATCGCGGCGCCGCTGCTCGAGCGGGCCGTGGCCGAGCGCGACTCGGCGCCTCACGATCCGGCGCTGCTGGCCTATCCACGCGATCCGGCGGCGCTGGTCAGCGCGCTCGCGTACCTGCGCTCCGAGCAGGGGCAGCTCGCGGATGCGCTGGCGCTGCTCGACGAGCTGCCTGCGCTCACGCAGGGCGACGGCGAGGCTCGTCGTCACCTCGGCCGCGCGCGCGTGTTCGGGTTCGACGGCGATCTCGAGCGTGCGCTCGAGGAGGTCGAGGCCGGGCTCGCCTGCGAGCCGCTGTGGTTCACCACCGAGCTCAGCTTGCGACGCGACAAGAAGGAGATCCTGCAGGCGCTCGAGCGCGACGAGGATGTGATCGAGGCGCTCCGCGAGCTCGCGCAGCTGCAGGAGCACGAGCTGTTCCCGCAGTACGATCTCGCGTGGGCGCTCCTCGAGCGCGACCGCATCGACGAAGCCGCCGCGGTGCTCGAGGCCGCGGCCGAGCGCGGGGTCGCGTGCAATCGCGAAGACCCGCTCGCGCAGCGAATCGAGCAGGTCTGCGAGCAGCTGTTCGAGGCGCTCGAGGGCGAGGGGCTCGGCGATCGAGCGGCCGCCCTACGCGAGCGGTTGCTCGGGCCGCTGCTGAACTAATCGAGCTCGCCGCGGGGACCCACCGGCACCCCGCGGCTGCGCAGGCGCTCGATCGCCAGCTCGATGTACTCGGGCACCGGCTGTTTTTTACGCTGGCGCGGCTTCATGGCGCTTCGCTCGGTGTTCCACCGCCCCAGCCCCGCGCGGTAGAGCGGCAACGCGTCGCGCTCGTTGCCCGCGCGCCACATGGACTCGGCCAACTCGACGCACGCGTTCGCGTAGTAGTCGCTGTCCAAGGGCACCTCGCGGAGCAGCCGTTCACCGAGCTCGCGCTGTCCGTGGCTCGCGTACCAGCGACCGAGCAGAAACTGCAGCTCGTCGCGGATCTCGTCGAAGGCCTCGTTGTCGATGCCCTCGACCGGATACCAGCTCATCGGCTCGACCGCTTCGTCGTGGAGGTACGTGCTCAGCGATGCCAGCCACGGTAGCGTGAGCACGTAGTACTCGTGCTCCGGGTTGCGAGCGATGTCGCGAAACAGCTCGAGCGCGCGCGGGTAATCGCCGAGCTGATGGAAGCTCTTGGCCAGCCAAAATTGCGTGCGGTCGTGCGAGCCGTTGGGATCGGGCGGGCGCGTGAGCAGCTGCTCGAACACCCACGCCGCCTCGGCGAAGCGCTCGGACTTGTAGAGCTCCTCGGCTCCGTACGCGTCGTGGATCGGCTCGCTCGGCGGCCGCGGCTGCGCGGGTGTGGTCGGTTCGCGCTGGCGCGAGGCCGGAGCACACGCGGCGAGCGAGAGCAGCAGCAGCACGGCAATTCGCAGCACGGCTTCGCAGTCTACCCGACCGGAGGTGATCACCCTTCCCTCGACGGACCGCCGCGCAGCGCCAGCTTGTTGGCCACGGTCGAGGCCGCGTCGAGCAGCTTGCCAAACGGACCGCGCGGCGCCTCGAACGAATTCCCCCCACCAGTGCGGCCCTCGACCAGATCGCGGACGAACTGCTCGTAGGTGGTCGGCGTGATGCCGAGCTCGCGCAGCGTCGAGGTCGTGCGCTCGAACCCGTGCTCGCGCTGCACTCGAAAGATCTTCAGCACGTGCTCGCGGGGCGTGGGCGGCACGCCGAGCATGCGCATGACCAGCTGCAGCTGCCAGTCCTGGCCGGGCACGTAGCGGACCGAGCGACCGAGCACGCGAGCGAGGATCGCCGCCTGCTGCTTACCGGTCAGCACCTCGGGTCCGGTCAGATCGTAGATCTTGCCGACGTGGTCGTCGTCGACCAGCGCACGCGTCACGACCTCGGCCACGTCGCGCGTGTCGACCATCGGAATGCCGCCGTCGCCGGTCGGCAGCGAGACCACGCCGAGCTTCTCGATCATCGACCAGCCAAACAGCGTGTACGACTGCATGAACCCGTGCGGGCGCACGATCGTGTACTCGAGCCCCGAGTGGATCAGCTCGGCCTCGATGGCCCCGTGCGCGCGGAGGTTCTGCGAGACGCCCAGCAGATCGGCCAAGTACGCCGAGCACTTGACGATCCTGCGCACGCCGGCGCGCTTGGCCGCGCGGATGAATCCGACCTCGCGCGGGATCAGGTGCTCGTCCGGCGTGCAGACCAAGTAGGCCCGCTCGACGCCGTGCAGCGCATCCGAGAGCTCATCGGCATCGTCGAAGTCGCCGCGGATCACCTCGACGCCGTCGGTCTCGAGCTGGCGCTGGCGAGCCTCGCTTCGTGCGAGCGCGGCGAATCGAATCCCGCGCTCGCGCAGCCGCTCGGCCACGACTCGACCCGTGTTGCCCGTCGCACCGGTCAGCAAGATTGAAGCGCCCATGCGGGCATATAATCAATTTCGGCGACGGGTGGCGACGTACCCACGCACGCGAGTGCGGGTGCCGAGATCGAGCGGCGAGAAACGCAGACCCCAGAGCTGGGTGCCTCCGGTTTCGTCCCAGTCCGCGCTGCGGACCACCTGGCCCTCGATCTCGGTCCACGCCGCCTCGCGGTCGCCCAGCTGAAAGCGCACCCGGATCGCACGCAGCGGCGCCGGCTCGGGTGTGACCAGGGCCAAGCCGCTATCGGACACGTCGAGGATCTCGCACGGCACCTGGTAGTCGCCGAGATCGACGATGCCTGCGGCGCGCAGCTCGACACGGGGAGCACGACGTCGGTCTTCCACGAACGCTCAGTCGCGAGCGTCCGCGCGCGCGGGTCGAAGTTTCGCACACGAGTTGACATCGCGTGCCCGTGAGTCTGTCCACGCTCTCGTGCGACCTCGAACCGCTCACTGCTTTTTCATCGCTCAATCCAGTCGTCGAGCGAGGCGCCGCAGCAACACATGGGCCCAGCACGCGCTCGTGGCCACGCCGAGCAGCGCTGTCCACCACGATCCGGTCGCTAGCCAGTGAATCGGCCAAAACGGCGGCAGCACGCTGGCGACCCAGATCCACGGCCCATCGAGATGGAGCGTCACGAGCGGGAGCATGAACGCGAGCCCGCCGAGCTTGCCGAGCGCGAGCCCTTCGACCTCGTTGTCGGCCGTGCTCACCAGCGCGAGCGAGAACAACGGCGCCGTCGGAGCCATGAGCACACAGGCCAGCAGCGCCCGATCGAGTGCAATCGCGCTGCCGCGGCCCAGGCCGATCACGAACAATCCGCCGATTGTTGCGAGCATTGTTGGCGCGAGCAGGCGCCAGAGCACGAAGCCGCGGCGGGTCAGCGGTGTGACGGCGATCGCAGGGATCGTCTGCTGGGCGCGCTCCTCCAGCAGCATGAAGCCGACGATCCAGCCGGCGAGCATCGCCGTGATCGCCAGCGCTCCAGCGACGATGGTCATGCGGTGGGCGGCGAGATCGAACAACGCGTGAACGGCCAGCTCGAGCGGCGGCAGGGCGACGCCGAGCAGCACCGCGAGCAGGATCGGCACGACCGCGGCGGTCAGCAGCACGGGATCGCGAGCGAGCTTCCGCAGGTCGTTGCGCAGCAGCGCCCGCGCGGCGCGAGGCGAGATGCCGGCTCGGTTCATCGCTCGGCTCCGATCACGTACCGACGCATCCACGCGCGCGCCCACGCCCACACGCCCGCGGTCCACAGGAACAGCACCAGCAGCGCCCGCGCGCCGATCCACGCGCTGGGCGTGCGTCGGCCGAGACCCAGCTCGAGCAGATCGAACGCCGCGCCGGTCGGGAGCAGATGAAACACCGCCGTGTCGAACACCCCGAGCGGCGCGAGCATGGGCAGCAGCAGCGGCGTGGTCGCGAGCCCGCCGCCGATCAGATAGCGGTTCACGGTCGTGAAGCGGGTACCGGCCACGATCCCGATCACCACGAAGCAGCTGGAGGTCGCGACGATCGCCAGCAGCAACCAACCGGGCCGCAGCGTGGACGCGAGCGGCAGCGCGATCGCGAAGCTGGCGATCACCCCGAGCAAGGTCAGCGAGGCGAGCTTGGCCGCCATCCACTCGTCGATGCGCAGCGGGCTGGCGAGGTTGCCCGGCAAGGTCCCGTCGCCGCGCTCGAGCAGCATCAGGCCGCCGATGAAGAAGAAGCCCAGCACCGCCGGATCGGCGAACAGCAGCAGCATGAGCAGCAGCTCGCGCAGCGGCGCCTCGAACAGCTCGAGCACCAGCACGTAGCTCAGACACACGAACGCGTACGCGAACCAGAAGCCGTGGCGCCACTGCAGGCGCAGATCTTGGGTGATCGCGGCCCTCAGCCGGCGGACTGCGATCATCGCAGCGCCCGCCCGGTCTCGGCCAAGAACACCTGCTCGAGCGTGGCCTCCTGCGAGTGGATCGCGAGCAAGCGATCGCGACGACGCCCGAGGCAATCCACGAACGCCGGATCCTCCACCAGCCGATCGAGCTCGAAGTCGGCGTGCTCGCGCTGCTCGTCGGCGCCGCGCCACTCGACCCGCACCGTCCGTCGACCGTGGCGCAGCGTCAGCGCGCGCGGCTCGTCGATCAACGCCAGCGATCCATCGACGATGAAGGCCACGCGATCGCACAGCCGCGCCGCCTCGCCCATGTTGTGCGTGGTCAAGAACACCGTCGTGCCCTGCTCGTCTCGCAGCTCGCGGATCAGCTGCTCGAGCAAGGCCGCGTGCCCGGGATCCTGCCCGGCCGTGGGCTCGTCGAGGAACAGCACGCGCGGGCGGGGCAAGAGCGCACGACAGAAGTTGAGCCGCATCTTCATGCCCTTGGAGAACTCGCTCACCCGCACGTCGGCGCGCCCACGCAGGCCCACGCGCTCGAGCAGCTGCAGCGGATCGGCCGTCTCGCCGGCGTAGAGCGCCCGAAAGAACTCGAGGTTCTCGCGCGCGGTGAGCTTGCCGTAGAGGTTGGGCTGCTCGAAGCCCACGCCGATCTGCTCATAGAAGGATGCGGCGGCGCGCGGACGCTGACCGAGCACGGTGAGCTCGCCGGTCCAGCCCTCGATCAAGCCGATCAAGATCTTCTGCGTCGTGCTCTTCCCCGATCCCGAGGGGCCGAGAAAGCCGAAGATCTCGCCACGCTCGACGCGAAAGTCGAGGCCGTGCAGGGTCTCGCGATCGGCGTGTGGATAGCGGTAGCGAAGCTCGCTCGCGACGATGGCCGGATCGTTCATCGTGCTGCTCCTCGCGCCACCAGCCGCTCAGCGAGCGCGTCAATCAGCAGCTCGACCATCGGCCCCCAGTCATCGTCACCGACCAGCTCGCGGCCCTGGATCAGCGCCAAGATCCCCCGCGACAGCGCGGCGACGGCTCGCGCATCGATGTTGCGATCGACCAAGCCCTCGCCCTGCCAGCGCGCGACGAGCTCGCTGAAGAACAGCGCATCCTTCTCGCGCTCGATCGCCAGGCGCTCGGGCCCAACCTTGCGCAGCAGCGACTCGAGCTCGGCCGGATCGGTGAGCAGCGCCAGAAACGGGTGCCGCTCGAAGGCCTCGAAGTGCAGCTCGAAGTAGCGACGCAGGAGCGCCCGCACGCTCGCGCCCGAGCGCCGCAGCCGATCGAGCTCGCGCACGAACGACTGCTTGACCTCGGCCTCGAAGCGATCCGAGATGGCCAGGAACAGCGCCTCCTTGGTCGGGAAGAACAGGTAGAAGCTGCCCTTGCCGATGCCCGCCGCGTCGGCCAACTCGGCGACGTTGGTCTTGCGCAGACCCTGGCGCTCGAACAGCGCGCGGCCGGTCTCGAGCAGCCGCGCCTCGATGTGGCTGCGCTCGTCCTCGCGGAAGGCTCGGGGCACGACGAACAGTATGACCAGTTTCTATATTTGGTCAAATACAATTTGAACGGCGATATCTGGACCCTGTAGCCTACTTTGGAGAACGCCCCCGAGCGCGGCCGAAGTGCCAGACAATCGCCGAGTTGGGCGTCCGACGACAGCTCGCGCTGGCGCTCATCGGGCTCGCGGGGTGCGAGCAGCGTCCGCCGCTCGAGTGGCACGGCGAGCATGTGCGGATCGGAACCGACGTGGTCGACCAGGTCTGCGGCGGCTCGATCGCTCGCATGGACTACGCGGCCGCGCACGTCGGCGAGCGGCTCGGCCTCGGACCACCCGACCAGCCGCACGAGATCTGGATCCTCGCGCCGCAGTCGTTCGCCGACGCCTGCCGCGACGCCGCCGATGTGGTTGGTTGCAGCGCGCCACGCAAGGGCGTGGTCCTGCGCGCTCAGACGGCGCGCACCGGTGTGCCGCACGAGCTCGCGCACGAACGCGTCCGCGACGAGCTCGGCACGCGGCGCAAGCCGTTCTTCGAGGAGGGGATCGCCGAGGCCATGCAAGGGCTGCCTTGCGAGGTCTCGGGCGAGCTGCCCAGCCACGATCAGCTGCTCGGCGCCCGCTCGGGGATCGATCTCGGCGTCGACGGCTATTGCTACGCGGGTCGCTTCGTCGACTGGCTGCTCGAGACCGACGGCCCCACCAAGGTGCTCGAGTTTCACGACGTGATCGATAGCAAGACCGAGCCGAGCTTGGTGCGGGCCTACTACTACTCGTACTTCTGGCGCACGCTCGAGGGCGATCTGTCCGCGCCGCTGCCCGCTTACGACGGCGACGCGATCCACTGCTTCGCGCCCGAGCTCGAGCGCGACGCATCCGGGCACTACCGTCGGATGCTCGCCGACACCACCTGCAGCAACGCGCGCGTCGAGAACGACTTCGCCACGCCCGAGCGCGTGTACGTCGAGTGGCAGCTGACGATCACGCCCGAGGAGGCCGGCTACTGGCAGCTCGTCGGCGAGCTGCCGAGCGACGCTGCGAGCGTGTACCCGTTCGTCGAGCTGGCGCCGAGCTTGTGCGGCAGCTCGGGCGCGGGGGTCAACGCGCGGCTACTCGCGGCCGGCAAGCTCTCGCGCGCCCGCTTGAAGCTGGCGGCCGGCAGCTACTGGGTGCGACTGATCGGCAAGCGCGATGCTCCGGTCGACGTCGATCTGTGGTTCAGCGGACCGTGCGACTACGGCCGCGACTCGTGTCGCGCGGGCCATCGCTGCGACGGCGAGGTCTGCATTCCGAAGGCCAGCAACCCGCTCCCGCTCGGCGCAGCCTGCAGCGCCAGCGCGCTGCTCGGCGATCCCTGCGACGACGGTCTGCGCTGCGTCGGCGGCAGCGAGGAAGGCACCACCTACGGCTGGTGCACCGCCCTGTGCTCGAGCGACGCCGACTGTCCGCTGGCCACGATCTGCCACGGCAACGGTCTGTGCGGTGCCGCGTGCGAGAGCGAGACGCAGTGCGATTCGGTCGAGTCGTGCGTGCCCGGATCGTTCGGCAGCCCGGCCGCCTGCCTGCCGAGCGGCGACGTCAATTTCGGTGGCGCGTGCGAGCGCGACACCGACTGCGCCGACGATCGCGTCTGTCACGATCCCGGCGTGTCCGCGACCGGCTGCAGCGATCCGCTGGCGGGGTGCTTCTGCACGCTCGCGTGCGAGCTCGCCGATCCGGGCTGTCCGGTCGGGACCCACTGCGCGCTCGAGCGCGACGGCTCGCGGGCTACTTGTCAGCCGAACTGACACGAGAAGAGGCCCGGCATCAATT
>DATLLB010000145.1:0-6124 GCA_035538075.1 Enhygromyxa sp. | reverse complement strand
GGTGACGGACGCGGCGACCGAGCTCGCCCTCGATCGCGCCCGCGCGGCGAGCTTGCTGCGCGTGACGCTGCAGGAGGTCGAGCTGCACCTCTTGCTGGCGGAGTTCGGCGAGCAGGAGCGACCGGGGCCCGAGATCCACGCGGCGCTCGATCGCTTCGCGGCCGCGGCCGAGCGAGCCAACGCGCTCGCGCATCCAGCCATCCGACCGATCCTGCGGCTCGAGCCGCGCGACGGACTGCTGGTGATGCCGCGCCGCGAGGGCCCGGTGCTGCGCAGCTTGATCCGTCCGCCGGGCCTCGAGCAGGCGACCGCTCGCGCGCGCTCGCTGGTCGCGTTCATGCTCGACGCGCTCGCGGCCGGCCATGCGGTCGGGCTCGTGCATGGCTCGCTGCTGCCCAGCCAGATCGTCTGCGACGCGCTCGGTCGACCGCTGCTCGGGCCCTTCGGCGCCCATCACCTCGCCGGATTGGTCGCCACGCGCACGGGCGGGCTCGAGGAGCTGCTGTCGATGACGCCGCCCGAGCAACGCAGCGGCGCCGAGCCGACCCAGGCCGGCGACATCTACATGATCGGCACGCTGTGGGCGGCCCTGCTGGCGGGGCGCTTTGGCGTGACGCTCGACGAACTGCCGGCCTCGGATCGCGACGAGCTGGCCGCGATGGTGGCCGAGGATCCTGGCGCGCGGCCCAGCGCCCGCGAGGTGCTGCAGCGCCTGCGCACGCCGATCGGCGACATGAGCGAGCTGGCCGGCCACACGCTGAGCCCCGACGACTCGATGCGCGGGCCCACGCGGCTCGATCCGCGGCTCGGTCGAGCGATCGACGTGGTCGCCGACGACAGCTGGACCGACGTCGAGCTCGACCTCTTGTGCACCGCTCGCAACCCGTGGCTGCAGAACATCCTCGATCGCGAGGGCCGAGCGTTTCGCCTGGCCGCGTGGCCCGAGGGCTGCCGCAAGCTCGACGCCGAGGTCCGCTGGCAGGGCCTGCTCGATCCGCAGGCGATCGAATTGCTGAGCCCCGGCGGTGAGCCCAACGCGTTCGAGGACCAGGACTGGCAGCACGCCAACCAGACCCTGCGCGAGGCCGTGCTCTCGCGGCTCGACAGCGCGGCGATCGTGGTCACGCCGGCCGGCGAATTCATGCTCGCGCTCGATCGCCTGCTCCTACAGACCCCCGTGGGCTGACGCAGACTTAGCCATGCACGTCCGCTTCGCGTACGCCTGAGTCGCACTGCGTGCGACTCAGGATGGGGCCCGCACGTAGTGCTCGACTGCACGTGGTGACCCCCTACAAGGGGGTCTTTCTTGTTTCGTGGGTCCGCCGTCGTGCGGCGGGAACCTAGCGAACGAAGGCGCGGATGCAGCCGTCGACGAACACGTCGATCAGCGACTTCTCATCGGGGATCGGAAACGCCGGGTGCTTCTCGTTGAAGCGTCCGTTGTTGAGCAGCGAGCAGAGCCCGTGCACGCTCGCCCACAGCTGAAAGGCGCCCAGCTCGACGTCGAGCCCGTCACGCCAGACGCCGGCTTCCTTGCCCTCGGCCATCACCTGGCGCACCGCTCGAAGCGGTCGCAAGGTCCGATGAATCTCCTCGGGAGCGAGCTCCGACCACTCGAGCTGATCGTGCTCCATCAGCACCGAGTACAGCCACTTGTTCTCGCGCGCGAAGTGGATGTAGCGACGGGTCACGTCGGCCAGCTTCTCGATCGGATCGTCTTGTTGCTCGAGCGCGGGGCCCAATGCGTCGTAGAGGAGGTCGATGCCGTAGACGCGAATCTCTCGCAGGATCGACGTCTTGCTCTCGAAGTGTTGGTACAGCGCCGTGGCGCTCACACCGAGCCGCGCTGCAATCCCGCGCATCGTCAGCCCCTCTTCACCGAGCTGGCTGCCAAGCTCGAGGCTGGTCTGAATGATGGCTTCCCTCAAACCTGCGTTGCAACGGCGAGACACGCCGCTAGGGTAACATCATTCCGGCCCATGGGTCTCGCCAAAGCGCAGCCGAACACAACGATCGAGGTTCGCAACGTGGGCCACACTAAGTCTGCGTGGCGATGGTCTTTGGGCTTGGCCGCTGTGCTTCTGATCGTCGCGCTGTGGTCGATGCCGCGCAGCATCCAAGCGGGCGACGCCGGGGAGTTCGCCACGGTGATGCTGACGGGCGGAGTGCCCCACCCTTCGGGTTATCCGTGGATGCGGATGCTGGGCGTGCTCGCTCGTGGACTGTGGGCGATCGGGCTGCCGCCTGCGATCGCGGCTGCGCTGCCACCTTCGCTGTGCGGTGTGGCTGCGTGGCTGCTGATCCAGCGGGCCTGCGTGGCGATCGGGCGGCCGTGGGCGGGCGCGTTCACGGTGCTGCTGGTGGCCTGCTCGCCGCTGGTCGTGCTGCACGTCAACGACAGCGAGGTCTGGGGTCCCCACCTGCTGTTCTCGGCCCTGTTCATCTTTACCGTGCTGCGTACTCGATCGCCGATCTGGCTGGGGCTCACCCTCGGTCTCGCGATCAGCCATCACCTGACGGCCGTGTGGTTGATCCCGCTCGCAATCGGGGCTGCCACGCCAGCGCGTGCTGAAGGCCAGAGCACGCGGGAGTGGTCGGTCGCGCTGCTTCGCAACGGGGCGCTCGGATTGAGCAGCGCTGCGGTCGGACTCCTGCCATTCGCAACGCTGCCGATTGGCCAGGGCGGAGCGTGGCGGTGGGGGGACGTCCGCTCGCTCGAGGGCCTGCTTCACCACGTCACGCGCCGCGACTACGGGACCTTCAGCCTGAGCCTGCACGAGGAAGAGGTCGCGCTGGCCGACACGCTCGCGCGGGCGCTGACCTCCGTCGGCGAGGTGTTCTCGGCCGGCCTGGTGGCCGCTCCGCTGTTCGGCGCCGCGGTGCTCGGGGCGGCGCTGGCGGGGACCTGGGCGCTGGCCTCGTCGCTGCGTCGCGGAGTCGCGATCGGCTGGGCCGTGAGCCTCGTCGCGAGTGGGCTCTGCTTCCCGGCGCTGCAGAACATCGATCCCACGGGGCCGTTCGGCGCGTGGATCCTCGAGCGCTTCGATCTGCTGACGGTGCTCTCGATGATCGTCCCGCTCTGCGCTGGGCTCGGTCGCGCGAGCGAGCTCGTGCGTGCGCGAGTCAGCGTCCGGCCGTTGCTCCTGCGCGTGGGTGCGGCCGCGATCGCGAGCGCGCTGCTGCTCGCCCAGCTCGGGTCGGTGATCGAGCGCGGCCGACCAGCGGGTGAGGCCGCCGTCGAGCTCGCGGCGATCGACATGCTCGAGACGCCCGATCCGCACGGCCCGGCGATCGCGACCGCGAACGGCGAGCCTGTGCGCGCGATCGTGTTCGGGACCGACGACCACCGCAGCTTCCCCGCGCTCTACGTGCAGGCGGTGCTCGGCGTGGGGACCCGTACGCTCTACGTCGACGCCCAGCTGCTCGCGCACCGGTGGTACCGCGATGCGCTGCGCGAGCGCGTGCCGGGCCTGCCCGTTCTCGACAAGCCGCTGCGGATGATCGGCGCGATCTGGTCTGATCCGGCGTTCGCCGACGTGCCGATCTATCTGGCCAACGTGTTCTCCGAGCCGACCGCTCGCCTGGCGAAGGTGCCCGAGGGCTTGCTGTGGCGTGTGCCACCGCCGAGCGATCACCCGCGCTTCGTGCCCGCCGAGTGGACGCACGAAGCGATCGTCGCCCGGCACCTCGCTGCGTTCGCGCGCTACCGCGTCGCGCCCGAGCACTTCGGCGGGCTCACGCATCCGCGCGGTCACCCGTGGTCGGCCGATCTATGGCACGCGTACGTCGACAAGAGCCGCACGCTCGCAGCGACGCTGGCGCGGGCGAAGCTCGACGTCGAGGCCCAGCGCGTGCTGGATGCGCTCGCGCTCCGCACTGGCGCTGCGGTCGATTGAACAGCGATACTCGGGGCAATGCTCCTCGAGCACGAACTCGAGATTGCGCTCGACCTGGTCGTCCGCTGCGGCGCGATCGCTCTGGAGATCCAGCGTGGCGGCGCCACCAGCCTGCAGACCAGCGACAAGCCCGACGACCAGGGCCCGGTCACGCGAGCCGACATCGCCGTCGAGACGGCGATCGTCGCGACCTTGCGCGAGTGCTTCCCCAACGACGCGATCCTGGCCGAGGAGCTGGCTCGCGATCCCAGCTGGCAGCAAGCGCAGCGCGTGTGGATGATCGATCCAGTCGATGGCACCAGCGACTTCGCCGAGGGTGACTCGAGCTGGGCCGTTCACGTCGCGCTGACCATCGACGGCCAGCCTGCGCTCGGCATCGTGCACGAGCCCGGCCGCGACCGGACCAGCTGGGCGATCGACTGGCAAGGCGAGCGCCACGCGTGGTGTCGAGAGGGCGACGCCGCGATGGCCCTGCCCGCCCGCGGGCACACGACGCCGTGGAAGATGGTCACCAGCAAGAGCCACCGCAGCGGTCGCTCCGACGAGATCTCGGCGCGGCTCGGCATCCGCCCGGACGAGCAGCTGCGGACCGGCAGCACCGGCGTGAAGATTGCTCTGATCGCCCGAGGTGAGGCGCAGATGTACGCGCACCCGACCGTCGGCACCAAGCTGTGGGACTCGTGCGCGCCGCAGGTCGTGCTGCATGCGTCGGGCGGGCGCCTGACCGACATGCGCGGGCAACCGCTGCGCTACCGCGGGCCTGTGCTCGGTAATGATCACGGGCTGCTCGCGACCGGGCCTGGCGTCGATCACCAGGCCCTGGTCGAGCAGCTGCGGCCGCTCACCGACAAGTGGTTTCCCGTCAGTTGAAGCTGCAGTCCGGCAGATTCAAGTAGTCGTAGCTGGCGTTGTCGGTCTCGTCGAGCTCGGCGACCGTCTGGGTGGTGTCGACCAGCACGTCGACCCAGCCGGTGTCGAAGCCGCTGGTGATCTCGAACGCCAACGTCTGCGTGCCCTCGGGCGCGATGTAGTTGGACTGCCGGTAGATCGTCGAGAAGTCGCCGATCGAAGGCGGTGAGCCGAGGCCGGTGAAGACGTCGACCCACGCGCGAGCCGTGACCGCTCCGGAGTTCTTGATCGTCACCGAGATCATTGGATTGCCGCCGACGCCACTGCAGCCGCCCTCGGTGATCTGGACGATCTCGAAGTTGGACTTCTGCGTGGGCAGCTTGCCCATCAGCCAGCTGCGGATCGGTGAGCGGCCGCCGGTGCCCGGGCCGTAGGCGGCGATGCCGGTCGGCGCCCAGTGGCTGAGCACGCCGACGACGGGGCCGATGTCCGAGTTGAGCAGCATCGGACCGCCCGAGTCGCCGCCTTCGATGTTGGTGTCGCGGTCGCCAATCCCAGGTCCGGCCTCGTCGGCCTCGTACACGAACGAGTTGTGCTGGCGGGTGGGAGTGCTGAGCCAGTCGTCGTAGTCGCTGCCAGTCATGATCCGCCGGTCACGACCGCCGCCATAGCCGATCTGAAAGATCGTCTGTGGAAGCGAGCTGTTGGGCTTCAGCGGCGCCGGGTGATCGAGATAGACCGGCCGTGGCACGGCGATGTTGGCGGGCACGCTCGAGCTCAGGCGCAGGAGCACGATGTCGTCGACCCAGTCGGGCCCGCTCGTGTGCAGCGGCGGCGCGCTGACCTGCGTCGCCGTCCTCGTGAGCAGCGGGCTGTCTCGATCGGGCCCGAACTGGACCGTGACCGGCGACGGCAGGGTCGTCCAGCCGCCAGTGAAGTAGGCCTCGTTGATGAAGCCACAGTGGGCGGCGGTCAGCATCAGGTCCGGCGCGACCAGGGTGCCCGTGCAGCCGCCCACGCGCGCGACTGCGTTGCGCACGGGCGAGCTGACGTCGTTGGAGCCGATCTCGACGCGAAAGCTGTCGTCGTCGTCGTCGAGCTGCTCACTGGCCGGATCGTCGGCATCGCACGCCGCGATCGGGAGAGAGAGGGATGCGAGGATGAGTAAGGCACCAGAAAATCGTGTGAACATCATCCCCGCAGTACCGGCGACCTGCGGGGCGTTCCCCGATTTTTTGTTAGCGAACGACTCGGGTGCTGCGCTTGATCAGCGACCGCTGACGGTCATCTGATCGACACGAAAGCTCGGGCTCGCGATGGAGGTCCGATGATCGAGATCATCCGCGACCATGTCTATCCCCTTGAGCAATTCATCGAGG
>DATLLB010000144.1:0-2684 GCA_035538075.1 Enhygromyxa sp. | reverse complement strand
CCAGAACGGCCACAGGTAGAGCCGCCAGAGCGAGCCGTACTCGCGCTCCCACGCGCCGCCCGGCTCGCCGAGTCCGAAGCGCAGCGCCGAGCCGGCGGCCTCGCGTGGGGTCAGCAGGCTGCCGGCCAGGCGATCCCAGATAGCCAAGAAATTTCCGAAGTTGCGATCGTGGTGGGCCGGGTCGACGCTGTGATGCAGCTGATGGGTCGCCGGGCTGATCAACCAATTATCGAGCGGCCCGAAGCTCAGCCACACGTGCGAGTGCTGGAGGTTGAAGCCGGCCGTGAGCGCGACGAACAGGATTGCGTTGACGCCGAAGATCGTCAGCGGCGCGAGCTGGCCTCCGCCGAGCCAACCGACCACGCCGAACACCGGCCCGAGCACCACGCTGGTGAGGCCGCGGTCGAGCACCACGTCGAGCGGATGGCGACGCAGGACCGTGAGCGGCTGCAACACGGGCGCGCTGTGGTGGACCTTGTGAAACTCCCACAGCACCGGGATGCGGTGCTGGGCGAGATGAGCGAGGAAGAAGCCGAGATCGGCGATCGTGAACACGATCAGCGAGAGCCCGAGCATCGCCAGCGGGCCGCTCACCGGCTCTGCGATCGCGCCGAAGCGCTCGTGCAGCGCCAGCCAGCTGTGCTGGGCGAGCGTGGTCGAGAGCCACGACAGCGGCACCGCCAGCAGGAACGAGTAAAGCACCGTGTTGATCACGAACAGCGAGAGGTCGTGCAGCGTCGAGCGATGCAGCCACACGCGGCGCGGGATCAGATAGCCGAGCAGCCCGCGGATCGAGCGATGACGCAGCACGAACAGCAGCGCCGCGAGCACGGCCGCGCTCGCGAGGTAGCCCCAGAAGATCGACACGCCGGGGCTCGTGAACTGACGCAGGAGCCCGCGCGCGACAGCCTCGAGCTGGGCCCAGCTCACTCGAGCTGCTTCGCTCCGGGGCTCAGCGGGCCCGGCGGCTGGATCATGTCCGGCGCCACGATCATGTCCGGCGCCACGATCTTCTTCTGCGCAGCAGGGTCGATCTTGTTGATCTTTTCGATCTTTTCGATCTTGTTGCTCGACGGCTTCTTGGGCGCCAGCGCACCGTCGACGGTCTGCTCGGCCCCGGCCGGCTCACCGCACGCGAACGCGAACACGAGGGGCAGCATGAGGAGGGACGATCGCTTGCTCACCGGCACGGCCCGAGTTTGCCACGCCGCGCGGAGCCAGGCACCCTCGTTTCATGCGTGTCTCCAACATCGAATCGATCGTGGTCCCCGGCCCGCGCGAGGCCGTGTTCGAGCGAGCCTTCGCGCTCGCGGAGATGCCCAAGCTGCTGCGCGGGTGGGGTCCGGTGCCGGGCGTCGAGCGAGCCGAGCTGCTCGACGGGGGCGAGTACGCGGTCGGCAAGGTCCGTCGGATTCACAACACCGACGGCTCCTCGCTCGACGAAGAGATCCTCGAGTACGACCCGCCGAGCGCTCACGCGTATCGGCTGTACGGAAACTTTCGCGGGCTCGCGAAGCTGCTGGTGATCGAGGGCCGCGGCGACTGGAGCTTCGTCGTGCTCGGTCCGTCGCGCACCGAAGTCACGTGGCGCTACGAGTTCACGTTGACCTCGCCGCTGGCCTTCCCGCTCGCAGTGCCGATGATGAAGGTGGCGTTCGCCAACATGCAGCGCGGCACCTTGCGGCTGCTGCAGGAGTCGTTCGCGTGAGCCCAGGCTGGCAGCCGCTGCTCGCAGCGCTGCCGCGCGAGCCTGCGTTCGTGGACGAGCTGGTCGACCGCTACGCCGAGCCGCATCGCCGCTACCACGGCGTCGCGCACATCGACGCGCTCGCCCGGATGTTCGAGCAGGTCGCCGTCGGGCCCGGCTGGCAACAGCCGGCCGAGGTCGCGCTCGCGCTCTTGTTTCACGACGCCATTTACGATCCCGCGCGCCATGACAACGAGGCCCGCAGCGCCGCGCTGGCGCGCGAGCGGATCGCTGGCTGGGGCGAGATCGATGCCGAGCGAATCGTCGCGCTGATCGAGGCCACCGCTGCGCATGCGAGCGCGCGTGCGGACGGCGATCCGGATCTCGGGCACTTTCTGGACGCCGACATCGCGATCATCGGTGCGCCGCCGGACGTCTACGATCGCTACGCTCGCGGGGTGCTCGACGAGTACGCGCCGTTCGTCGACGCGGCGGCGTTTCGCGTGGGCCGTCGTGCGTTTCTGCAGGCGCAGCTGGGCCGCGCGACGCTGTTTCACACGGCGTGGTTTCGCGACCGGCACCAGGCGATGGCGCGAGACAACCTCGCACGCGAGCTGGCTTCGTGGACGCAGCCATGAGCACTCGCTCAGAGCTGCTGAGTTCCTCGCTCTCCCTACTCGCTCTCGTCGTCGGCGGCTGCACGCTCGCGCCCACGCCCGCCGGCGTGAGCCACTCCCCCACGCCGGAGCCGACCGCCCCGACCCCGATCGAGATCGCCGAGGCCCTGCCGTCGAGCTGCGGCGCGTTCGATCTCGAGGCGTGGCGTGTCGAGCTCGAGGCCGCAGCCCCGGAGGCGCGCGCCGAGCTGCTCGCGCGCCTCGGCATCACGCTCGACGACGACGGAGACGGCGAGACGGATCCCCACGCGGCGCTGCACCTGCGCAGCGTCCAGGTGCGGGCGATCGAGCTCGGCGGGCCCCGAGGTCTCGAGCAGGTC
>DATLLB010000143.1:0-13350 GCA_035538075.1 Enhygromyxa sp. | reverse complement strand
CGATGGCGTCGGCGGCTTCGGGACCGACCGCGATCTTGTCCATGTAGACGCACGGGCCGGGGTCGAACATCGTGCCGCGCTCGGACAGCGCGATCACCGCGAGCGCGTTCGGCCGCCCGTCGGCGGCGAGCCGTGTGCCCTCGAGCGGATCGACGGCGATGTCGACCTCCGGCAGGTTGGGATCCTTGGGGCCGACCTTCTCACCGATGTAGAGCATCGGCGCCTCGTCCATCTCGCCCTCACCGATCACGATGGTCCCGCGCGCAGGCACCTTGTCGAACGCGCGGCGCATGGCCTCGACGGCGAGCGAGTCGGCGGCGTCCTTCTTGCCGGCACCGATCAGCCGCGAGCAGGCGATCGCGGCGGCCTCGGTCACGCGCACGTACTCGAGCAACAGCTTGCGATCCATGGTCTTGCGCGGCTTCTCGGACATCGATGGGCTCCTATTCGGGTTGCGCGACGCAGCGCTCGAGCAAGTCATACACGGGATCGGGCAGCCGCGTCGCGCGTCGATCGGTGAGGTCCATGCAGCCGTGGTGGGTCTCGGCGCGGAGCAGCACCAGCGGCTCGGGACCGGTGAAGCCTCGGCGGTCGCCGGGCTCGACGGTCAGCTCGTAGACGAAGTGCACGCGCGCCGGCGTGAGCTTCGCCAAGCCCACGTGGACGCTGACGAGGTCGTCGTACTCGGCCGGGATCAGATAGGTGACGGCGAGATCGATGACCGGCAGGCCGAAGCCCATCGCCTCCATCTCGGCGTAGGCGTAGCCGAGGCTGCGGATGAACTCGACGCGCGCGTGCTCGAGGAAGCGCAGGTAGGTGCCGTGATAGACGACGCCCATGCGATCGGTGTCGGCGTAGATGATGCGGACCTGGGCGGTGCGACGCAGCGGGACCGTGGGCGCAGGCACGAGTCGACGGGCCATCAGGATTGCTCTCCCAGGTCCGGTTCCAGGATCCGGAAGCGATGGGTGGGGCTCAGGCACAGATCGAAATTGTCGACCTCGGCGAGCGCGGCCTGGACGTTCGCTTCGCTCGAGCGGTCGGTGAGGATCACCATGTCGAAGGGCTCGCCGGGACCGGGCGTGTCCTGGTTCATGCGCTTGATGCCGACGCCGTGGCGACCGAGCGTGCTGGCCACCCGACCGAGCACGCCGGGGACGTTGGGCACGTGCACGCACAGGTAATTCTCGCACTCGAGATCGTCGAGCGGACGCGGCACGACCGAGCGAACCTCGCGAGCGGCCCCGGCCGGGCGACCACCCGGAAACGCGACGATGTCGCGACAGACCTCGATGATGTCGGACACCACCGCGACACCGGTCGGCATCATGCCCGCACCCTTGCCGAAGTAGAGCGACTGCCCGAGCGCGCGCGAGCTGACCTCGACGGCGTTGTACGAGCCGTGCACGCCGGCGAGGATGTGATCGCGCGGGACGAAGGTCGGGTGCACGCGCAGGCACGGGCGCTCGCGGCCGAAGTCGCCGATCGCCAGCAGCTTGATCACGTAGCCGAGCTCGGCCGCGGACTTGATGTCGAACGCACGCACCCGCGTGATGCCCTCGACGTGGATGCGCTCGGGAGCCACGCGCACGCCATCGCAGACCAGGGCGAGCAGCGCGAGCTTGTGGGCCGCGTCGCCGCCCTCGACGTCGAGCGTGGGATCGGCCTCGGCGAAGCCGGCCGCCTGCGCGTCCGCGAGCGCACGCTCGTAGGCGACGCCCGTGCGGGTCATCGCGTCGAGGATGTAATTCGAGGTGCCGTTGACGATGCCGAGCACCCGCTCGATGCGATCGGAGGCCAGACCTTCACGCAGCGCTCGGAGCACCGGGATGCCGCCCGCGACCGATCCCTCAAAGTAGATCGCGAGCCCGCGCGCGGCCGCGGCCGCGAACAGCTCCTCGCCACGCTCGGCCAGTAGCGCCTTGTTGGCCGTGACCACGTGCTTGCCGGCCTCGAGCGCCCGCAGCACGTAGGTGCGCGCGGGCTCGATGCCGCCGATCAACTCCACGACCACGCGGATGTCCGGGTCGGCGAGCACGTCGTCGGGGTCGGTGGTCAGCAGCGCCGGATCGACCTCGAGCGCCCGATCCTTGTCGCGGCTGCGGACCAGGATCTTGCTGACGACCGGTCGAGCGGCGATGCGATCGCGGATCGCCGGGCCATTCTCGGCGAGGATCCGCAGCACCCCCTGACCGACGTTGCCGAGGCCGAGCAAGCCGATGTGGACGCCGCGCACGGGCGCGCAACGTAGCCGGCTGGTGTGCGGGCCGTCAAACCGGTCGTTCGCCGCACAAAGCGACTCGCGTGCGCGCGTGCTACCCTGCGCCGGACTCCGATGAGCACCATCGTCTCCGTCCACGCCCGCGAGATCCTCGACAGCCGAGGCAACCCCACCATCGAAGTCGAGGTCGTGACCGAGCTCGGCAGTCTCGGCCGCGCGGCGGTGCCCTCGGGTGCGAGCACCGGTGAGCATGAGGCCCACGAGCTGCGCGACGGCGATGGCAAGCGCTACCTCGGCAAGGGCGTGCAGCAGGCGGTCGCCAACGTCAACGAGGCGCTCGCACCGGTGATCGAGGGGCTCGAGGTCGCCGATCAGGCGTACATCGATCGAAGCCTGCGCGAGCTCGACGGCACGATGAACAAGTCGCGGCTCGGGGCCAACGCGATCCTCGGCGTGTCGCTGGCCTGCGCTCGCGCGGCCGCGGACGACGTCGGGCTGCCGCTGTTTCGCTATCTCGGAGGCGCCCACACGCGGACGCTGCCGGTCCCGCTGATGAACGTGATCAACGGCGGCGCGCATGCGGACAACAACCTCGACTTCCAGGAGACCATGCTGGTGCCGCATGGCTTCGACCGCTTCAGCGAGGCGCTGCGCGCTGGCGTCGAGGTCTTCCACACGCTCAAGAAGCTGCTGCGCGAGCGCGGCAAGGTCACCGCGGTCGGCGACGAAGGTGGCTTCGCGCCGAGCCTCGACAGCAACGCCGAGGCGCTCGAGACCCTGGTCGAGGCCATTCGCGCGGCCGGCTATGTGCCGGGCGAGCAGATCAGCCTGGCGCTCGACGTCGCGGCCAGCGAGTTCTACTCGGCCGAGAAGCGCTGCTACGTGCTGTCCGGCGAGGGCGGGCGCGAGCTGTCGGCGGCGCAGCTGGTCGATCTCTACGCCGAGCTGGCCAATCGCTACCCGCTGGTCTCGATCGAAGACGGAATGGACGAGGACGACTGGGCCGGCTGGAAGCTGCTGACGCAGCGGCTCGGTGATCGGATCCAGCTGGTCGGGGACGATCTGTTCGTGACCAACCGAACCCGACTGCAGCGCGGCATCGATGAGAAGGTCGCCAACGCGATGCTGGTCAAGGTCAACCAGATCGGCACGCTGAGCGAGACGCTCGACGCCATGCGCCTCGCCCATCGCAGCGGCTACAGGTGCGTGGTCTCGCATCGCAGCGGCGAGACCGGCGACACCTTCATCGCCGATCTCGCGGTAGCGACCGAGGCCGGGCAGATCAAAACCGGCAGCGCCTCGCGCTCGGATCGGACCGAGAAGTACAACCAGCTGCTGCGGCTCGAAGAGATGCTCGGGCTCGAGGCCGTGTACCCGGGCCGGGCGATCTTCGGAGGCCGTTGATGGTGCACACGCTCGCGTTGATCTCCAGCCTGAGCGCGCTGCTCGGGCTCGGTCCGGCGCCCGAAGCTCGAACCGATGCTCCGGATGCCGGCAAGTCAGCCCCTGCCCCGCTCGTGCAGGAGTCCGCCGACGCGGCGGCCGGGAGCGAGCCGGACGCGACCGAGCAAGCCGTCGCGGTCGCGCCCGAGCAGATCATCGACGCGGTGCTGCCCTGCGGCCTGCGGGTGATCGCGGCCAAGGACGCGAGCCTGCCGGTCGCGGCGGTGGTGCTCTCGATCGAGGTCGGCACCCGCGATGATCCGGACAAGCTGCCCGGGCTCGTGCATGCGCTCGCCTATCACCTTCAGCAGGGCAACCGCGAGCTCGGACCTGGCGAGGCGATCGCGACCACGCACGACGTCGGCGGGATCGTCGGCATGGCGGTCGGCCCGGCGCAGGTGCGCTTCGAGTCGCTGGTGCCGATCTCGGCCCTCGACGCCCAGCTGCGGGTCGAGTCGCTGCGCCTGCGTGCGCCCAACACCGGCCGCGAGCTGTGGCTCAAGTCGCTCAGCTATGCGCGCAACGACGACGACGTGAAGCTGGTGGTCCCGCGCGAGGCCGCAGCGGCGGCGTGGGACGACCCCGGCCTCGCGCACGACGGGCGCATCGTCGGCCAGGGGCTCGGCGACATGCTCGATCAATCGGTCGGTGCCCAGCTCGCGCGACTGTTCGACTATCGCAACGCGACGCTGGTGGTGGTCGGGCCGGATGATCCGCAGGCCTTGCTCGCGCGGGTCGAGCCGTTGTTCGCCGATCTCCCGGCGCGCTCGCGCAAGCCGACCGCGTCGACGATCCCGCCCAAGCCCGCCGCCGCGCGGACGCTCGCGCTGCCGCGGCAAAACGGCGACACGATCGTGTGGGCGGTGGCCGGCACCCCGCAGGCCCGCGCCTGGGCGCAGGTGCTGTGCGGCACGCTCAATCGGCAGAAGCGTGGCGTCAACGATCCGCCCAAGTCGCGGGTGCGCTGCACCTACGACGATGACCCTCGCCGACCGCTACTAGTCGTGCGAGCGATCGGCTTCGACGTCGCGACCGGACCCGAGCCGATGATCGCCGAACGACTCGCGCGCGTGGCCGATGCCAACGCCGAGCCCGAGCTGGCGGCGCTGATCGAGGACCAGCGCGCCCGCGTCGAGCAGGATCTGGCCTACACACTGCGAGCGCCGCTCGAGCTGGCCGGGTATCTCGCGAGCACCAGCGAGGCGCACCCCGGCGGGCAGCCGCTGCGCGAGCGCGGCGAGCTGCTCGGGCTGCCGAGCTTGCCCGATCCAACCGAGCAGCCCGGCGTCAACGCGGCCACGCTGTTGGTCGCCGCGATCCCGCAGCTGCTCGACACCAACACGGGCGTGTTGCTGCTGAGCCCCGAGGCCGCACAACCACAGCCGGACACGCCTGCACAACCCGACGCGGCTGCGCAGCCCGACACGCCCGAAACGCCCGAGGAGTCGCAGTGAGCATGAGTTCGTCGCGAGGTTTGATCATCGCGTTCGCGCTCGCCGGCACGCTCACCGGAGGCTGCCGCTGCAACAAGGAGACGCTCGCGCCGGTGACCTTCGAGACCGGCAGCGATCGTGCGCCGGTCGATCCCAACAGCGTGCTCGCGCCACCTTGGCAGCCGCCGCTGATCGCCCAGCTCGACAACGGCGCGGTGCTGCACTGGCTGCGCGAGCCCAACAACCCCGCGTTTCATTTGCGCGTGTTGCTGCCGACCTCGATCGACGCCGACAAGCTCAGCGCGGCGGCGATGGCCACGGTGATCGAGGCGATCGAGCTGCGGCTCGACAACCGACTGCGCCGCATCGAGGACGCCACGCTCGACATCCGCAGCCGCGCGGGTCGGATCGAGGTCGCGGTGCACGGCCGCGACGGCGACGCGGAGGCGCTGGTCGAGGCGCTGGCCGAGACGCTCGCCGACGCCGGCGAGCCCAAGCTGCTCTCGGTCGCGCAGGGCAAGGTGTTGGCCCGCCATCGCGAGGCCGACGCGACCACGCTGGCCTCGGCCGGGCTGGTCGCCGAGCTGCTCGGCCATCCGCTCTCGCACGAGTACGCGTCGAAGCAGGACCTCGTCGATCTCTCCAAGAACCGACTCGAGCGCGCGTGGTCGCTGCTCGTCGATCCGCGCGACGCGGTGGTGCTGGTCCACTCCGGCCGCGACCCCGAGGACGAGACCATGTCGGCCGCGATCGCCCGGCTCGGCACGCGCTGGAAGGCCGGCGGTCTGTTCGGCGCGGGCAAGTCGTCGGTGACCGCACGCCTGCGCGAAGAGCCGCCCAAGAAGCTGCCCGACACCTACCTGCTGACCGAGTCCAAGCCCGCGCCGATGCGGGTGTTCGCGGGTGAGCCGGAGCGCGGCGGTCGAGCGGTGGTGATGCTCGGTCGGCTGATCCCGACCGCGACGATCGAGGAGCGCTCGCTCGCGCGGATCAGTCAGCGGCTCATGCAAGAAGAGCTCGACGCGCGGCTGCTGGTCGCCGGCCCGGTCAGCCTGCTGGCCGTGCGTGTGCGCATCTCGGCCAGCGATCCGGTCGGCAGCCTCGATCGCACGATCGCGCGCATGCGCGAGTTCGGGGCCGAGACGCAGCCGGGCAACCGCATCGATCAAGCCGCCAACCTGTGGCTCGGCGCGCGCGTGGTCGAGGCCAGCCTCACGGGCGAAGACTGGACGTCGCTGTGGAGCGAGTCGATCGATCTCGCCGGCACCGACCGCGAGATCTTCGTCGCGCTCGCCCGCGACGCCCAGACCATGCTCGAGCTCGATCCGGAGCGGGTGCGCGAGTACATGGCCAAATGGTTCGATCCCAAGTCGGGCGAGCCCGGCTGGGTGATGGTCGGGGCCGGCATCGACGACGGCTTCCGGGCCAAGCTCGCCGGCCGCATTCAGCTAGTCGAGTGAACCGCGCGACGGATCACCGCTGCAATTCGGGCGATCGCAGCGAGCGCTGGCGTGTATCATCGGCGCTGGAGCCGTCTTTGCGATGAAGCTGCGCCACACGCTCGAAGGCCACGAGGGACAGGTTCTGTGCGCCCGGTTCGGGCCCGACGGGCGCCGCGTGGCGACTGGGGCGCGCGACAAGACCATCGGGATCTGGTCGCTGCGTGGCAAGCTCGAGCGCACCCTCGAAGGTCACCAGCGTGCCGTCAACGTGCTCGCCTTCTCGCCGACCGAGCAGCTGATCAGCGGCGATGGAGCGGGCGTGGTGCGAATCTGGTCGTGGCCGAAGGGCAAGCCGATCCACGAGCTCGAAGGACATGACGGCCCGGTCTACACGCTCGGCTGCTCGCACGACGGCAGCCTGATCGCCTCGGGCTCGCGCGACGAGACCGTGTGCGTGTGGTCGACCGAGAGCGGCGAGCTCATTCATCGCCTCGACGTCGGCCCGCGCGGCATGGCCCTGGTGTTCTCCGGCGACGGCGAGCACCTCGTGACCGGCCGCCGCGGCGATACGCTGTGCTTCTGGTCGCTCGAGACCGGCGAGCTCGCGTGGGAGCAACAGGCCGGGCCCGGCACCGTCGGCGCGTTCGAGCTCGATCGCAGCGGCGAGTGGGTGGTCGCGCGAGGCTGGCGAGGCCCGATCACGATCTGGTCGTCGAGCGCGTGGGGCTACACGGCCGTGCTGCCGATCGTCGAAAAAGGTCTGAGCGGCGCCACCCTGCGACCCGGCTACGAGCAAGTGGTGTGCTGCTACGAGGGCGGGCTCGCGGTCTACGACGCGCAGGACGGCAGCACGCTCGACTCAGTCGAGATCGACTGCAAAGGTGTCTACGATCTCGTCGTCTCGCCCGACGGCCGCTTCGTGGTCACCGCCTCGGCCGACGAGCTCGGGCGCATCTGGGAGCTCGAAGAGTTCACCGCGCCCGCCGAAGACGAGGACGAAGAAGAAGAGGACGAGTAACCACGCGCGAGCCCGGCCGCGGGACCATCGGTGGTCACGGAGCCGGGCTCAGCCTTCAACTTCGCTTCAACTTCGGAGGCAGGGCCCCCTCGGGGGCCACTACGTGCCGCCGCCGAATTCGAGCCTTTTGAGCGAGCAAAGCTCGCGGCTCACACTAAATCGGCCGCGGGGGGCTAAGTCAAACCTTGATGCCCCGGGACCGGATATCGGCGAGCACCACGTCGATGCCCTTCTTGTCGATGATGCGGATGCCCTGGCTGCTCACGCGCAGCCGCACCCAGCGGTTCTCGCTCGGGACCCAGTAACGCTTCCAGCGAAGGTTGGGCAGGCTCCGCTTCTTGGTCCGGATATGCGAGTGGGACACATTCATGCCCACGAGCGGGCTCTTTCCGGTGACCTGGCAGACTTGCGACATGGCTGAGACTCCCGAAGGGGTGCGGACAGTGGATCAGCCGCCCCCCTGCTGTCAAGCTCGCGGCTTGTGTTCGGGACGCGCCAGTGCGACGATGCCGCGACGCCCTTGAATGCGGCGTGTGGTTATCATGAACGCCGTTCAAGCCTGGAGTCGCCCCGCCCCTCTCGAGCCCACGCCGATCGCCACCGTCGATCGAGCCGTCGCCGAACTGCGTCGCAATGCGGATCGCTGGGTCGCGACCGGGATCGAAGCGCGCCTCGAGCTGCTGCGCGCCGTGCTGCGCAACCTCGAGCGCGAAGCCGACGCGTGGATCGCCACCGCCTGCAAGCTCAAGGGCATCGCGCCCGGCTCGAACGCGGAGGGGCAAGAGTGGCTGTCCGGCTACCTCGCGATCCCTCGCAGCGTCCGCTACTTCATCCACACGCTCGAGCATGACGGCCGCCCGCCGGAGGTCAGCCGTCGCAGGCGTGACGATCAGTGGATCATCCGCGTGTTCCCGCAGACCCTGCTCGACCACGCGCTGTTCACCGGCTGGCACATCGACCTGTGGCTGGAGCCCGGCGCTCACCCGGAGCAGGGCGGCATCTATCGACGCAAGGCTGGCGGCGAGCGCTGGCCGGGCAAGGTCGCGCTGGTGATGGGCGCGGGCAACCAGATCTTCCTGGGCCCGACCGACATGCTGCACAAGCTGTTCGTCGACGACGAGGTCGTGCTGCTCAAGATGAACCCCGTCAACGAGGTCGACGGGCCGCACATCGAGCGGGCATTCAAGCCGCTGATCGACGCCGGCTTTCTGCGCGTGGTCTATGGCGGCGTCGAGGTCGGCGCCCACCTCTGCGATCACCCCGACGTCGACTCCATCCACCTGACCGGCGCCGACGCGACCCATGACGCGATCGTGTGGGGCAGCGATCCCGACGAGCGAGCGCGGCGCAAGCAAAGCGGCGAGCGCCGCAACGCCAAGCCGTTCACGTCCGAGCTCGGCTGCGTGTCGCCCTATTTCATCGTGCCGGGTCCGTGGTCGAGCGGCGATCTGGACTATCACGCCCGGCAGCTGGCCTCCGCGCTCACGCAGAACGCCGGGCACAATTGTGCGGCCCCGCAGGTGTTGCTGCTGCCCAGCCAGTGGCCGCACAGCGCAGACTTCCTGGCCCGCGTGCGCCAGGCGATCGCCGCAAGCCCGCCGCGGATCTCCTATTACCCGGGCTCGCACAATCGCTGGCAGCAATTCACCAGCAAATATCCGCAGCACCAAATCATCGGACAAACCGGCGACGGCGTGGTCCCGTGGACGCTGGTCAATAATGTGCCCATGCGCAGCGGCGAGTGGGCGCTCACCTGCGAGGGCTTCTGCGGGATCCTCAACGTGGTCGAGGTCGAGACCGGCGATCCGGTCGAGTACCTGCACAAGGCGGTCGCGTTCGCCAACGACGAGCTGTGGGGCAACCTCAGCTGCTCGCTGATGGTTCACCCCAAGACCCGCAAGCAGCACGGCGCGGCCGTCGAGCGGGCGCTCGCCGAGCTGCGCTACGGGACCGTGGCCGTCAACGCGTGGGCCGGCGCCGGCTGTGCGCTGATGGTCTCGGGCTGGGGCGGCTTCCCTGGCAACACGCCGGCCGACATCCAGAGCGGCGTCGGCATGGCCCACAACAACCTGCTGTGGGAGCCGCTGCAGAAGACCGTGCTCGAGCTGCCGTTCCGCGTGCGACCCAAGCCGCCGTGGTTCGTCGATCACCGCAACCTCGCGGCCATGGGTCGCGCGCTGGTGATGTTCGAGTTCGAGCCCGGATTTGCTCGCTTGCTGCCGGTGCTCGCTGCGGCCTTGCGCGGCTGAAGTTGTCCGTCTGCGGCTGCATGCGGGTCCCGTCGGCTTGACGGGATCCCTTACGGTGCTTTGCTGATTTCCATCATAACCCGAATGCGTCATTTGACGACGGGAACACGAGGAAATCTCAACAATGGCAAACAAGGCTTTCTTATATGATCGCAGCGCCGGCGAGGCCGCCGTCGTCAGCTTCAACAAGGCTGGGCGGGTCAGTCAGGACACCACCAACAAGGGCTGGCGCAAGACCTGGGATGTGATTCTCAGCGGTCGCTTCACCGGCCGCTCCTCGCTGCTGCTCTACGATCGCAAGGCCGGCGAGGCGGCCATCGTGGCGTTCGACAAGCAGGGCAAGCTCAACCTCGACTACACCAACGAGGGTTGGCGCAAGAGCTGGGACACGCTGGTGGCCGGCGATTTTCGGGGCAACAATCGGACTGAGGCGCTCCTGTACGATCGCAAGGCCGGCGAGGCGGCGATCGTCGGCTTCAACAAGTCCGGCAAGCTCAACGTCGACCACACCAACAAGGGTTGGCGCAAGTCGTGGGAGACGATCGTGAGCGGCAGGTTCATCGGCAACGACAAGCACCAGGCGCTGCTCTACGATCGCAAGAACGGCGAGGCGGCGATCGTCGGCTTCGACAAGGACGGCAAGGTCAACCTCGACCGCACCAACAAGGGCTGGCGCAAGTCCTGGGACATCATCGTGGTCGGTGAATTCCTCGGCAACGGCAAGGACCAAGTGCTGCTCTACGATCGCAAGGCCGGCGAGGGTGCGATCGTCGGATTCGACAAGTCGGGCAAGCTCAACCTCGACCAGACCAACAGCGGCTGGCGCAAGACCTGGAACATGATCGTCGCTGGTGACTTCAGCGGCGGCAGCAAGTCCGAGGTGCTGCTCTACGATCGCAAGGCCGGCGAGGCCGACATCGTCGCGTTCAACAAGCAAGGCAAGGTCAATCTCGACACCACCAACAGTGGTTGGCGCAAGTCGTGGGAGCGCATGGTCGTCGGCGACTTCGCCAACGGCGGCAAGCACGAGGTGCTGCTCTACGATCCCAACGCGGGCGAGGCCGACATCGTCAGCTTCGACGACACCGGTCGAGTGGAGATCGACACCACCAACAGCGGCTGGCGCAAGTCCTGGACCATCATTCTGGCCATTTAGCCCCCCCGCGGCCGCCACGGTGTGAGCCGCGGGCTTCCGCTTCGCGGACGTTCGCGAGCGAAGCGGATCGGTTCGGGTTTTCGACCGCGCGTGGTGCCCCCGTTGGGGGGCTATTCAGCGCTAGCGCTCAATCACTCGTCGGAGTAGCGCACGCTGTCGCGGTCGGTCTCCCAGATCGTGACCGCGTGCACGCGCACTCGGTCATTGTCGATCAGCCGGCCGAGCTGCTCGTAGACATACGCGGCGATGTGCTCGGCGGTCGGGTTGACCTCGGTGAACGGCGGGATGTCGTTGAGCAGCCGGTGATCGAGCACGCCCACGACCTCGCGCGCGGCGACCCGGATCGCTCGAAAGTCCACGCCCATCCCGAGCTCGTCGAGCTGGGTGGCGCGGACCTCGATCTCGACCTTGTAATTGTGGCCGTGCAGCTGCTCGCAATCGCCTTCATACCCGCGCAGCACGTGAGCGGCGGCGAAGTGGACGTGGGTCTTGAGCAGGTACTGGCGGGCCATGGGTCGCTCGATGCAGCGGCCCAAGATAGCGGTGCGCCCTCCGAGCGGCAAGCCGACCGAAGGGCGTCACGCTCGCATGCACTTCAGGGCGCAGCGCCGGCGGTGATCCAGTCGGCGATGAGCTCCTGATCTTGGGCGGAGAGCGGATTCGCCGACATCGCCTGCCCCGGCGTCTTGGGCATCTGCGCGTTGTTGGGGCCGATGCCGTCCTGCGTACCCGTGATCTTCTGGTAGAGGAAGCTGCCCTCCGGATCGCCCGGCTCGATGCGGTCGGTGGCGGGCTCGTGGACCGAGGCCACGTTGACGAGGTTGTCGTAGGCGGTGCCGGCGTTGGGCATGCTCAGGCCCCCGGTCCCGCCGAGGTGGCATGAGCAGTTGGCCATGATGATCGGATAGATGTCGGCCTCGAACGAGAGGTCGCCGTCACCGTCACCATCTCCATCGCCGTCCCCATCGCCGTCGCCGTCGCCATCGCCGTCACCATCCCCGTCGCCGTCGCCGTCTCCATCCCCGTCACCATCTCCGTCGCCGTCCCCTTGGGTCTCGTTGTTCATCTCGTCCGCAGTGCCGCCATCGTCATTGCAGGCGGACAGCGTGAACGTGAGTGCGAAGAGCGAGAGGATCGGCAGAGAAATCAAGCGAATTCGTTGCATGGCCCGCAGGGTATACGACCTGCGGGCCCGAAACCACGAAAACGATGTGCGGGAGCAAAAGCGGCAGGAATGGCTCAGGGCGCTGCGCCGGCGTTGATCCACGCCTCGACCATCATGATCGTGGCCTCGTCCAGCATGTTCTCGCCGGAGGGCATGGTCGCCCCGAGTCCGCCGGCCTCGACCTGCGTGCCGCGAAGCTTGGCGACCAGATAGCTCTCGGCCGCGTTGCCGGGCTCGACCAAGTTCGAGCCCACGGCCTGGGTTGAGGCCACGTTGACGATGTTGTCGTAGCCGTCGCCGCTGAGGTCGAGGGTCGACTCCGCGGTGCCGCCCGGCTCGTGGCACATGGTCAAGCAGTTCGCGTCCCAGATCGGCTGCATGTCGACGGCGTGCGAGAGCGTGTCGCCGTCGCCATCACCGTCTCCGCTCATGTCGCCGTCCCCATCGCCCGTCTCACCGTCTGCGGCTTCGTCCCCCCCATCGTCGGTACACGCGACGGCGGCGGTGGCAAGCGCGAGAGCGAAGCAGAACGAACCAACGTGGAGGGTAAGGCGGGGGGGAAGCAGCCTGGTCATGCGGTTCGCCTATCACCTCGACCGCGGTCGCGGCAAGATAGGCGCTGCACTCGGGTGCGTGCCCGCATGCAATCCGCCTCGCTCCGATTGCGCGGCTGCGTGCCAATGCCGCGGAGAGACCGCTCCGCGACCCGCTCAGCTCGGGGCATACACAGTCTGTAACCAAAACCACACCGGAATCTCCAGCGAGGCGTCCATCCGAGGCGGGATCGCTTCGGCGAACTCGAGCACCCCGTGCACGCACGCGTTGCCGAACACGTCGCCGAGCATGCCCTCGCTGACCAACACCGCGCCGCGATCGGTGTGCGAGAGCTCGACGCGGAAGGTCAGCCGCGTGGCGTCGGTCGGCGTACGATCGAGCACGTCGACATAGCAAGCCTCGAGGGCAGGTCGCACCGAGTCGACCAGCTCTCGCGCGAAGCGACGAGCGGCGCGGCGCTCGGCCGCCGACGCGACGTCATGAATCTTGATTGTGCCGGTCCGCACCAGTGGCCGGATCTCAGGCTCGCCCGAGTCGTCCAGCAGCGACGGCCCGACACTCGACCCGCTACGAAAGAACGCCTGCACGCGCGGATGATCGAGCCCCGGAAACAGCCAGTCGGGTCGCTTCTTGGTCTCGACCACCACCTCGATCGGATCGCCGTCCTC
>DATLLB010000142.1:0-3599 GCA_035538075.1 Enhygromyxa sp. | reverse complement strand
AGCAGATCCACACGATCACCGCCCCGCTCGGCGAGGCGATGTTCAAGGCGTTCGGCTTCATACAGTGAGTGAGCACGAGCGCGGAGCCTCGCAGCCCCGCGCTCGGCTCTCGCCCGTCAGTGGTAGACGACCGTCAGCTTCGGGCGCGAGCCCGCGGTCGTCGCCTCGCTACAGTAAAAGTCGACGCCGTTGCTGTTGCCCTCGTTGACGATGACGACGCCGTGGTTCGAGTCGTCATCGTCCACCCAGGCCTGGACGAGCGCCGGGTTGATCGAGAACGTGTGCTTGCCGGTCGACCGCGGCGTCCACTTGGCCACGGGCGTGGCTGCCCGATCCATCGCTCCGCTCGCGCCCGGCACCTGCCACGGTAGCGAGTCGTCGTAGTCGTCCCAGGTCGCGTGGTCCTCCGACCACGCGCGCGAGAGCGGGTACACGTAGTAGCCCCTGCTGTCGGTCGCATTGATCACGTCGAGCGTGATCGTCACCTCGTCGATCGTGCTCGACCCTGCGATCGCGCTCACGTCCCAGCGCAGGATCACCGACTTCTCGTCGCCGTCGGCCTCACAGGTCGCGTCGGCGCCCATGTTGTCGTCGGCATCGTCGGCGTCGAGCCACGTGTCGGTGGTCCCGGCGTAGCCCGAGCTGGGCGCGACGCCGTTCTGAAACGAGACGCTGGTCGTGACCGGCGGGGCGCTCACAGGCGCGAAGGCATCCTCGAGCGCCTCGATCCAGATCATCGGATCTCGGTACTCGCCCGGATCTTGCTCGACGTGGATGAAGCGGCCGTTGTACACGTCGACATCGGAGCCACACACGAGCGCCTCGTTGCCCGTGTTCAGATAGCGCCCCTCGACGTTGTCGGTGCCATTCTTCGAGCACGCGGCGCCCGACTGACCGGGGTTCGCGACCGTCTGCACCCCCAATCCGCCCCACGACGGCTTCACGGCCAGCAACGCGTCCTTGAGCGCCACGATCGAGTCACTGGACTGCGGCGCATCCTCCGAGCCGTGCGTGATGTAGATCCCCACGTTCGGGCAGCCGCTCGAGGTCATCCCGTGGAATTGGATGGCCGTGTGCTCGAGCGAGGCGTTGCTGTAGTGCTGATCGATCTCGACCACGGTCGGGAAGAACAGGTTGTCGATCGAGTGGGCCACGTCGGACTCGACCTCGTCCTCCTGGCACGAGCTCGCCGCCGAATTGGCGTAGCGGTTGGCCCCGGCCATGACGAAGGTGTGGGCCCCGACGCCCTTGAAGATCGCGATCCCCTGCAGGTTGGTGTCGTCGTCCTCGATCGGGTGCGGGATGTCGATGCTGAGGTGGCGCTCGGGCGTTGGGTTGACGATCAGCGTGCCCCACCCGCGATCCACGACCTGGTCATCGTTGGCGTCTTCCACCTCCATGGCCACGCAGTACTCGCGACCGTCGTAGGCGTCGTAGAACGGGAACACCTCATAGATTCCGCTCAAAGAGGTTGGCAGCGAGATCGTGTCGCAGTCGCTGATGTCGTCGAGCGCGGCGAGGTCCTCGACCACCGCACGCCAGTCGCTCTGGATGCTCCCGCTCGGCAGCACGTAGTCCTCGGAGCCCAGCGCCGGCATGTGATCGGTGATGCACTCCACCAGCTCGTCGAGGCTGTAGGCCACCTGCTCGCAGCTCGACCGAACGTTGGTGCCGGTCAGCATCTGCGCGTTCGCTACCTCGATCGCGGCGACTGGATGGGGCGCGAGCCCATAGCCAACCCAAGCGACCAGCACGGTCATCCCAAGCCCAATTACGTGTTTGTGTCCACCCATCTCGAACATCTTCCACCTCCTGAAGCGGCGGGGTTGTGTGGTCCCCGTCTTTCGTCTTCGTTGGCGATAGACATTCGACCGACCGGATCGATCACTGGGCGGTCACATTTTCTTTTCGTTCACTCGGACAGATCGATCGCGTCCATCGCGATGGCATGACGTGTCGCGCCGGCCGAGGTCGCCATCGCGACCACGACCTCGAACACCGCCCCGTCCCGCCAGCCCTTGGCCAGCAGCGCCGCGATGTCCTCGTCGCTGATCTGGTAGGCGTTGCGCGAGCCCTTGCGGATCAGCGTGTGCAGGTCGTTCGGCAGCTCGCTCAGCTCCGCGTCCGCCTTGCGAGCGTCACGTTCGATCCACGCGTAGACCTGCTTGCGCAGCTCGGGCTCGGTGTGGCCTGGGGTGTTCTCGACCGCCTGCTGCAGATCGCCCCACAACTTGGCGTAGCGCCGCGCGCCCACGAGCTCGCCCGGCGACGGGCCATAGCCCTTGCCGAGCAGGTAGCGAGCCGCCATCTCCTGCGTGATGGAGTTCGGATACGCGAACCCGAGGCTGTCGGCCACGCGCAGGATGCAGGCGAACATGGCCCCGACCGCGACCGCGTCCTCGATCGCTACGCGATCGTGCCCGGCCGCGCGCATCGGCTCGAGCTGCGCAGGCCCGAAGCTCTCGGGTCGTCGCATCAGCGCCTCGAGCATGCCCAACGCCGAGCGCAGCCGCTCGTCGATCGGAGCGCTCCGCCAGTCTTCATAGATCGCCTCGACGAGGCGAGCATCGATACCCTTCGACGCGACCGCGCCGTGACTACCGCTTCAATAGGGGCACTGCTCGACCTTCGCGGCGAAGCCCGCGAACAGCTCGCGCTCGTAGACGGTCCACGGCGATTCACCGCGCAGCGTCGCCTGACTGAGCGTCGAGAACGGCCCGCTAAACAGCGCGGGCCGATGGGCCATCACCCTGCCCATCGACATCTTCACGCCGAAGCACCCGAGCGTGCCGAACAGCAGCCTCTGGGCCCAAGGAATGTCACGAGTCACCGACGGCAGTCGCATCGGCTCGCAGCGTAGCGCGAGCGCTGGGCGGCCCGCGGAGTACGAAGAAAAGCGCCCGAAGGTGACCCCTCGGGCGCTTTTGCGTGCGAGCCCTGCCGCGACTACTCGGCGTCGATCGCCTCGGGTCCGCCGCGCTTGTGCTTGCCCTTCTTCTTGCCGTGGTGGCCCTTGCCCATCAGCGCGTGCAGGCCATCCGCTTCGATCTTGTCGGCCACGATCGCCCGCTGCTCGGGCGTCAGGATGTCGTGGACCTCCGCGAGCATGGCCCCCATGTCCTGCAGGCGGTCGGCCTTGCGCTCGTGCCTGTCGACGCCGCTCTCGGCCAGCGCGGCGCGGAGCTTGCCCTCGTCGAGCGTCCCGGCCCGGACCGCGTCGGCGAGCGGCTTGAAGTTGGGCTTGTCGGCTTCGGCCCGAGCCTCGCGCTTGGCCTCGTGCGCAGCCTCGAAGCTCGCCGTCAGCTGAGTCTTCTGCTCGGCCGTGCAGCTGATCGGCTCGCAGAAGCGGTCGACCTTGTGGGCGAGGCGATCCTCATGGTCGCCCTCGTGCTTCTCACCGTGCTTGCCCCACTTGCCGCCGTGCTTGCCACGCTTGCCGTGGTGGAAGAGCATCGGGTGGCCGGCCTCGATCTTGTCGGCGAGCGTGGCCCGCTGCGCGGGCGTCAGGATCGCGAGCAGCTCGGTCGCAAACCCGATCATCTTCGCTTCACGATCGCCGTCATGCTCGGGCTCCGGGGCCACGCGAGCGAGCATGGCGA
>DATLLB010000141.1:0-3250 GCA_035538075.1 Enhygromyxa sp. | reverse complement strand
CGGTCACGACTCAGCCGCCGTCACCGTCACCGTCGCCATCGCCATCGCCATCGCCATCCCCGTCGCCATCGCCGTCACCATCGCCGTCGCCATCCCCATCACCGTCGCCATCCCCATCGCCGGTTCCGGTCTCGGTCTCGTCGACAGGCAGGTCGCGCTTGGTCGGCATGTCGTCGAAGATCGGCATGTCCCCGAGCCCGCCTTCATCGTCGGGCACGGTGTCGTCGCTGGTGCAGTAGCCGACCGACAAGTTGATCGAGCACTGACCGGGCTCGAGCACCTCGCTGCCTTCGACCACGCAGACCAGGCCGTCGCGGCAGTCCTCGGCGCAGCGACAGACCTCGCCCTCCTTGGCCTTGCAGGCGAGCCCGGGCGCGAGAGCTCCGAGCGCGAGCGCGACGATCAAGAGCGACGAGGAGCTGACGCGCGTCATGGGATGTGCTTGTACTCCACCTTGACGACCTCGAACTCGCGGTCGCCTTTGGGCAGGCGCACGACGACCTCATCGCCCGCGCCCTTACCGAGCATCGCGCGGGCGAGCGGCGCGGCGATCGAGATCTTGCCGGCCTTAACGTCGCTCTCGTTCTCGCCGACGATCCGGTAGACGATCTCTTCGTCGGTCTCCATGTCGGTCAGGGTCACGGTCGCACCGAAGCCGATCGTGTCGGACTTGATGCTCTCGGGATCGATGACCTGCGCGAGCCCGATCCGGCTCTCGAGGTTGGCGATGCGCGCTGCGATCTCGGCCTGGCGCTCCTTGGCCGCGTGATACTCCGCGTTCTCGCGCAGGTCGCCGTGCCCGAGGGCGACCTCGATGTCTTGCACGTTCTGGGGCCGCTCGACCTCCTTGAGTTGCTTGAGCTCTTCGCGGAGCGTCTGCAGGCCGGCGGGGGTCATGGGGAAGCGTTGGGTCATCGACGGAACCTCGAAACGGAGCGGGGGGCCACACGCGCGCCGCACGAAATCGCGGGCGCAGTCACGCGAGGCGAGCGACGGGATGGCGCTTGGTTCGCCTGCCGGGCTCGCTTTCGCCGGGCCTCTGGCGATCTTACTCCCGCTCTGGTGCGGAGCGGGACTGCTCGGTTGTATAGGTGATGATCAGACCGGCCGATAAGCCGTGCGCACCGTCGGCTCTTCGCCGGGCAAGTGCTGCGGCCGGCGGTGGTACTCCTGCAGCGAGACCGCCTCGAGCAGGCGCCCGCCCACGCGCGCGGACTCGATCGCATGCGTGGCGGCATGAGCCCCGGCGATGGTCGTGAAGTAGGGGATGTGCAGGCTCAGCGCGGTGCGGCGGATCGCGAGCGAGTCGCGAGCCGCCTGCTCGCCGAGGCTGGTGTTGATGACCATCGCAATCTCGCCGTTGACCATGCGATCGACGATGTGCGGCCGGCCTTCGAGCACCTTGTTGACGGTCTCGCACGCGATGTTGGCGGCGCGCAGCCGAGCCGCGGTGCCGCGCGTGGCGTAGATCGAGAAGCCCAGCCGCCGCAGGTGCTTGACGACCGGGATCACGGCGTCCTTGTCGTTGTCGCCGACGCTGACGAACGCGATGCCGTCCTGCGGGAGATCGACGCCAGCGCCCGACATCCCGGCATGGAACGCAGCGCCGAAGTCCTTGGCGATGCCCATGACCTCACCGGTGCTGCGCATCTCGGGCGAGAGCAGCACGTCGACGCCGGGGAACTTCACGAACGGGAACACCGGCACCTTGACCGAGACGTGCTCGGGCACGCGCTCGCAAGTGCCGAGCTCGGCGAGCGTCTTGCCGGTGCCGACCAGCGCCGCGATCTTGGCGAACGCGGTGCCGGTCGCCTTGGACACGAACGGCACCGTCCGCGAGCCGCGAGGGTTGACCTCGAGGATGTAGAGGCGCTCGCCCTTGAGGGCGTACTGCACGTTCATGAGCCCGACCACGCCGAGCTCGCGCGCGAGCGCGACGGTGGTCTCGCGGATCTCGTTGAGCACGGCGGTCGAGACCGAGACTGGCGGCATGCAGCAGGTCGAGTCGCCGGAGTGGATGCCGGCCTCCTCGACGTGCTCCATGATCCCGGCGATCACCACGTCCTTGCCGTCGGCGACGGCGTCGACGTCGAACTCGATCGCGTTGGCCAAAAACTCGTCGATCAAGACCGGATGATCGGGAGAGGCCCGGACCGCGAGGTTCATGTACGAACCCAGCTGCGAGTCGGAGTGGACGATCTCCATGGCCCGACCGCCGAGCACGTAGCTGGGCCGGACCAGCACCGGGTAGCCGATCTCGTGGGCGATGCGGAACGCCTCGTCCTCCGATCGCGCGACGCCCCAGCGCGGCGCCTGCAAGCCCAGGCGAGCGACGAGCTCGCCGAAGCGACCGCGATCCTCGGCGCGATCGATCGAGTCGGCCGCGGTGCCGAGCAGCTTGTAGCCGGCTCGCTCGATCGCGGCGCTGAGCTTGAGCGGGGTCTGCCCGCCGAACTGCACGAGCACGCCGACGATCTCGCCGCGCGCCGCCTCGGTGTCGAGGATGTCGAGCACGTTCTCGCGCGTGAGCGGCTCGAAGTAGAGGCGGTCGCTGGTGTCGTAGTCGGTCGAGACCGTCTCCGGGTTGCAGTTGACCATGATGGTCTCGTACCCGGCCTCACGCAGCGCGAACGCGTCGTGACAGCAGCAGTAGTCGAACTCGATGCCCTGGCCGATGCGGTTGGGCCCGCCGCCGAGGATCACCACCTTCTTGCGCTCGGAGACGTTCGACTCGTCCTCCTCCTCGTAGCTCGAGTAGAGATACGGCGTGTGGGCCTCGAACTCGGCCGCGCAGGTGTCGATCGTCTTGTAGACCGGGCGAATGCCGGCCTGCAGCCGCCGCTCGCGGACCGCATCTTCAGAGGTCCCGCACAGCGCCGCGATGCGAGGATCCGAGAGCCCACTGCGTTTTGCCTCGCGCAGCAGCTCGGGCCCGCAGACCTGCCCGCGCTTGCCCCGAGCGATGCGCTGCTCGAGCTCGACGATCGCGGCGATGTGATGCAGGAACCAGGGATCGATGCCGGTCCTCGAGTAAATCAGCTCGATGTCCATGCCCTGGCGCAGGGCCTCGGCGACCCACCACAGGCGCTCGGGCGTGGGCCGGCTGATGAGAGACTCGAGGCGATCGAGCTCGCCCTCGCCGATCACCGCGTCGAACCCCCAGGTGCCGGTCTCCATGCTCCGCAGCGCCTTGCCGAGCGACTCGCGGACGGTGCGGCCGATCGCCATCGCCTCGCCGACCGACTTCATC
>DATLLB010000140.1:0-3146 GCA_035538075.1 Enhygromyxa sp. | reverse complement strand
ACTCGCTGCAGGCCGACGAGCAGGAGGTCGAGGCCGCGCTGCGCCGCTTCGACGCCGCCAAGCTGGGGATCGCGGGCTTCAACGGCCCGCGCTCGACCGTCATCTCCGGCGAGGCCGCGGCCGTCGGCGAGCTCGCCTCGCACTTCCAGCAGCTCGGCCGCAAGACCCACCGCCTGTCGGTCAGCCACGCCTTCCACTCACCGCTCATGGATCCGATGCTCGACGAGTTTGCGGCGCTCGTCAGCTCGCTGCGCCTGTCACCACCGACGATCCCGATCATCTCCAACCTCACCGGACGCGTCGCCGGGCCCGAGCTCTGTCAGCCGGACTACTGGGTCCGCCATGTTCGTGAGCCCGTCCGTTTTTTGCAGAGCATTCACACGCTCGAGGGACTCGGCGCCACGCACTTCCTCGAGCTCGGTCCGCATGGCGTGCTGGTCGCGATGGCGAGCGATTGCTTCTCGCAGGACTCGCTCGACACCCGCGTGCTGGTGCCCTGCTTGCGGCGTGATCAACCCGAGACCCACGCGATCGCGGCTGCGCTCGCGACCTTGCACGTGCGCGACGCGGCCAGCGAGATCGCATGGACCGACTACTTCGCGCGCCTCGACGCGCAGCAGGTCGAGCTGCCGACCTACGCCTTTCAGCGCCAGCGGTTTTGGATCGGTGACGGACACACCTCGCGCGAGCGCGTCAGCGACGAGACCCCGCGCGTGGCTCCGGACGCGGAGCGCTTCCTCGCGCTGCCCAGCCGCGCCGAGCAGCGGGCGCTGCTCGCCACGATCGTCGAGCGCGAGACCACGGCCGCGCTCGCGCTGACTGACGCGCTCGACTTCCGCCGGGGCTTCTCCGATCTCGGCATCGACTCGCTGACCGCCGTGCAGCTACGCAACGCGCTGCAGGATCGCGTGGGCTTGAAGATCCCCATCAACGCGTTCTTCGAGCACCTGACCATCGACGCGTTCATCGACGCCACGCTCGCTGCGGCCCCGCAGCCACAGCCGCAATCACAATCCCAGCCCGAGCCGACCGAGCGCAGCGACGCGGAGGGCGACTCGATGGCGCAGTTCATCCACATGGCGCGCTCGCACGGGGACGCCCAGCAAGGCCCCGCACGATCGTCGCCGTGGGTGCTGGTGCCGATGCTCGCGCGACTGCTCGAAGCGCAGGACCTCGACGCCGCGTTCGGGCTGATCGAGAGCCTGGCCGCCGCACGCAAGCCCCAGCATGGCGACCCGCAGCTCGCTCGGCCCGCGCCGCTGCCCTTGGCCAAGCGCGCGTCGGGTGGCCCGACCGCGGCGCTCTACTGCATGCCTTCGCTCGCCGCCCCCTCGTCTCCGATGCAGTTCGCTCGGCTCGCGAAGCACATGGACGGCACGTTCAGCATGTGGGGCGGCTTCAACCTCGGCTACGCCCCCGACGACGCGCTGCCCGAGAGCATGGCCCCGACCCTCGAGCACCACGTCGCGGCCGCGATCTCGTGCGCCGAGGGCCAGCCCTACGTGCTGATGGGTTACTCCGCCGGCTCGTGGGTCGCGATGGACGTCGCCGCACGAGCAGCCGAATCGCCCTCGCCACCGACGGCGCTGATCCTGCTCGACCCGGTCTACCCCGGCGCGATGGGTCGGGAGGGCAGCCGCAAGTCGCAGGCCGCCTTCATTCGCCAGACCCTCGACTTTCAGCTGCGCTATCGCAGCGACGAGTCGGAGGCCAGCATCGTCAGCGAGATCACGGCGATGCGGCACTACTTCGAGCAATACGAGACCCGCTGGACCCCGCCGCGCCTGCGCATCCCTACCCTCTACGTGCACGCCACCCGCGGCAGCGTCGACGAGCACGGGCAGCCGGTCCTCACCACCGATCCCAAGCAGCACTGGGGCGAGCTGTTCGAGGACTTCACCGTGCACGACCTCGAGTGTGATCACTTCGATCTCGTCAACTCCGAGCAGCACACCCGCGAGGTCATCGAGGCCATTCGCAGCTGGTGGGCCCGCGTGCGGCCGGCCTGAAACGACTGACGGCTGCATCGATGACCGATGCAGCCGTCCTCTGTTCGCGCGCCGCGAGTCAGGCTCAGGTCGGCGGTACGTACGAGTCGGCGTCGAAGACCGGCGGAGTGAGCCCCGCGTCGCTCAGCGCACGGTTGGCCATCCGCACGGCGTCAGCGAGCGAGCCCGTGTTCTTGACCTTCTCCGACGACCCGGACACCCACAGCACCGCGGTCACGACCCCGCGCAGCACGGCATTGGGCACGACCATGAAGATGCACAGCAGGCCGTCGATCGCGTTGTCGTTCTTGACCTTGTCGGCGATGTGCTTGCGGACCACCGCGCTCGGCGGCTTCATGCTGTCGCTGATCGAGATGACGACAATCTTCTGGTTTTTCGACGCGGCGTAGTCGGTCCACTGCGTGCGACAATCGAAGAATTGGTCATAAACCTCGACGTCCAGCTCTCCTATCGTATTGACAATCACTAGCGGATACGCTCGACCGTCGAGCGTGACTGTTGATTCGCGCCCTCGATAGATTACAACTTCTTGCGGCTTGGCTGTCATTTGTTGCTCGTTGCTCGGGGCAGGGTCGTAGCGAATTCGTGTTCAGGCCGCTCCGCGGCTTATTTGGAGGCGCCGGGAGTCGAACCCGGGTCCGCGAGTCTTCCGATGAGACGTCTACGTGCGTAGCCTGTAGACTTGGGTTTGACCTCCGAGCATGCCCACAGGCAGGCCCTCTCGGCGGCGAGTCCCTACGATTCGCGAGCCGTCCGGGACTTCCGGCTCACTAGCTTCTGTGTCGACATCGTCGCGCTACTGAAGCGCCTCACGCGAAGATGTGTCGCTGATTAGGCGGCAACGGCCATACGGCCGTAGTTGCTGTCGTTGGCAGCTGTGTTTTTCCGTCGTTGGTAACGCGGCGTCGGACCCGCGGCACGCTGTCTTCACCTTCCGTACCCACGTCGAAAGCCAATGCACCCCCTGATGTCGTCTCGTCTGGCTGGTGACGTGTTGGGTCCAGCATATGGGTTTTGATCCGCCCGACGCAAGCCTTAGTTCGTCGGCCCACACTCGTTTGGCGCCGTTGTGGCGAAGGCGACCCCACCTTTTCGGGCAGCGCGCAGGCCGAAACGAGGCATTCGGCCCCACCCCAC
>DATLLB010000139.1:0-5766 GCA_035538075.1 Enhygromyxa sp. | reverse complement strand
GAACCTCCGCGCGGGCGTGCGGGCGCTCGACAGCGCCGCGTACGAGCCCGCGCTGCGCTACCTCGAGCAGGGCATCGAGCTGATCCCCGAGCTGCGCGAGCCGGTCGCCGAGCGCGGTGAGCAGGCCGATCACTACGAGCTCGTGATCGGCCTCTACTTCGCGCGCGCGCAGTCGCTGGCGCTTGCGGCTCGCCACGACGAGGCCCGCGAGGCGTTCGCAGAGCTGCTCGGCTGGCGCCTCGATCGAGGTCACTACGGCCGCGTCGCTGCCCGCCGCATCCGCCTGCTCGCGCTCGCCGATCAACCCGAGCGAGCGATCGAGCTCGGGCTCGACGCGCTCGCGCGCTGCGGTCATCGCCTGCCGGCCGAGCCGAGCGACCTCGCCGTCGCGTCGAGCCTGGTGCGCGGATGGTTGGCGATGCGCAAGCGGACGCTCGCGCAGCTGCGAGCGCTGCCCGACTGCAACGACGAGGGCGTCGGCGCGGCCATGGAGATCATCACGGCGCTCAAGCCCGCGACCTACGTGGTCGAGCCCAAGCTGTTCGTGCTGCTGACCGGGCTGCACATCAAGCTGTTCCTGCGCCACGGCTTTCACCCGACCTGCCCGCTCGCGGTCGCGCAGCTGGCCATGGGCGTGGGCCCGGCGCTCGGCAAGGTCGCCGACGCGATCCGCATGTGCGAGCAAGGCCTCGAGCTGGCCGACCGCACCAAGTCGTCGCCCGCTCGCGCGCGCGTGGAGGCGGCCGCGTACCTGTTCGTCTGGCACCTCGGGCGCCCGCTGTCCGAGCCGCTCGCCCGGCTCGATCACACCTACTCGGCCTCGCTCGAGGCCGGCGACTTCGAGTACGCCGGCTATGTCGGCGGGCTCGCGCTGTCGATGCACTTCGACGTCGGCACCCACCTGCGCGTGGTCGAGCGCCTCAGCCGACGGCTCGAGGATGATCTGGGCCGCTGGGGCTCACAGGAGATGGTCTGGGTCGCGTGGATGGTGCGGGGCGTCAGCGTGGTCCTGGCCGGACCCGATCCCGATCTCGACGAGGCCGAGCGCACGCGCTTGGCCGACGCGATCGACCCCGAGAGCGTCGAGGCCCGCGGCGGCACCCGTAGCCTGGTCTACGGGGCGATCGCCAACCGGGCGATGATTCGCGTGCTGATGGGTGAGGCCGACGCCGCGCTGCCGCTGTGCCTGCAGATCCTCGGCGACATCGAGCGCACGCTGCTCGGCTCGCCCGCGGTCCCGCGCGTGGCCCTGACCTGCGTGATCGCGGCCGCAACCACGCTCGACGAGCGGCGCGAGGACTCGTCGCGCGCGTCCGCGGCCCTGCGCAAGGCCATGCGGATCCTCCGTCGCTGGGCTCGCAACTCGACCGACAACTACGCCCACTACCTCGAGCTCGCCGAGGGCATCCACGCAGCGCTGCGCGGCCGCGCCGATCAGGCCATGCGCCTGCTCGAGCGCGCGCGCGTGCACGCCAACGTGCAGGGCTGTCGCTGGGTCGAGGGGCTCGCGGCCGAGCGGCTCGCGATCGTCGCCCAGCGCGAGGGCTTGAGCTCGTTCGCCGCGGGCGCGTGGCAGCGAGCATGGGACGCGTTCGCGGCCTGGGGCGCGGGCGCCAAGCTCGAGCAGCTGCGCGCGAGCATGCCCGAGCAATTTGGCGATCTCGGGATCGCGTCGCGATCCGAGAAGACCCGCTCGTCCGGCCGCGTACGCCTGACCGTCCGGCGCACGCCGGGCGTCGGCGAGCGTACCCCCTCGCCCGACCACAGCGGCGCCAGCTATACGCAGCTGCGCAGCTCGGCGACCAGCGCCGAGTCGCTCGACTTCGCCAGCGTGCTGCAGAGCGTGCGCGTGATGACCGAGGATCTACGGCTCGAGGAGGTCGTCGCGCGGGTCCTGGACGCCGCGATCACTAACGCGGGAGCCGACCGCGGCACCTTGCTGCTCGAGCGCGACGGCGTGCTCGGGGTCGTCGCCGAGGCCAGCGCCGACGGTGTGCGGCGGACCTTCGAGGAGCCGATCCGCCTGCGCGACGCCGACCAGCTGTGCCCAACCTCGCTGGTGAACTTCGTGCTGCGCACCGAGCAGGCGCTGGTGCTCGACGACGCCCGCGTCGACCCACGCTTCGCGACCGACGACTACATCGTCCGCACCGGCGTGCAGTCGCTGCTCGGCATGCCGATCGTCAAGGGCAAGCGCCGGCTCGGCGCGCTGGTGCTCGAGAACCACCTCAGCGCCTACTGCTTCACGCCCGAGCGGCTCGAGGCGCTGTGCTTGATCGCCGGTCAGGCCGCGGCCGCGCTCGACAACGCCAGGCTCTACAGCGCCCTGCGCCGCAGCGAGGCCCGCTGGCGCTCGCTCGTCGACGGTGCGCCCGACGTGATCGCGCTGCTCAACGATCGCGGCGAGATCGAGTTCGTCAATCGTGGCTTGGTCCAGGCCGGCGACGAGTCCGGCGTGCGCCTGCTCGAGATGTTCTTGAGCTCGGCATCGGCCGAGGACTGGCGCCAGGCCGTGGCCACCGTGCTGCGCGAGGGTGTGCAGCGCGAGCTGGAGATCGAGCTGGTCCGCGAGCTCGCCGAGCCGCGCTGGTACACCGCCCGACTGGCGCCGATCGAGGCCGAGAGTGGCGGCGCTCGGCATGCCGTCGCGGTCGCGACCGACATCACCGAGCGCAAGCGAGCCGAGGCCGAGAAGCACTCGCTCGAGGCTCAGCTGCGTCAGCAGCAGCGGCTCGAGTCGGTCGGCACGCTCGCCAGCGGCGTCGCCCACGAGATCAACAACCCGGTCCAGGGCATCCTCAATTACGCCGAGCTGATCGGCGACAACGCCCAGGATCCCGAGGTCGTGCGCGAGTTCGCGGCCGAGATCACGACCGAGTCGAACCGCGTGGCCAACATCGTCCGCAACCTGCTCGCGTTCTCGCGCCAGGAGCGAGAGCAGCGGATGGAGGACGCCAACATCGGCGAGCTGGTCGACTCCACGCTCTCGCTGATCCGGGCCGTGATGCGCAAGGATCACATTCAGCTGCGCGTGGCGATCCCTTCCGGGCTCCCGCCAGTCCGCTGTCGGGTGCAGCAGATCCAGCAGATCGTCATGAACCTGGTCACCAACGCTCGCGACGCGCTCAACGAGCAGTATCGTGGCTATGACGAGCGCAAGGTGATCGAGCTGCGGGCCGAGCTGCAGCTGATCGACGATCGCCGCTGGGTCCGGTTGATCGTCGAGGATCACGGCGCCGGGATCCCAGCCGACGTGTTGCCGCGCATCTTCGATCCCTTCTTCACCACCAAGGGCCGCGATCAGGGCACCGGCCTCGGCTTGGCGGTCTCGCACGGGATCGCCAAGGAGCACGGCGGCTCGCTGAAGGTCGACACCACGCCCGGCGAGGGCACGCGGATCTTGCTGGATCTCCCGGCCGCCGTGCCCGAGCAGCCGCAAGCACAGCCGAGCGGGTCCAATTGAGCTCGCGCAAGCGCTGGTGGATCTATCCGAGCGCGCTCGCGCTGGTGTGGTTGGTCTGGGCCGCGTGCATGTGCGCATGGTCGGCGTGGTCGCTGTACGCCGCCCACTGGCCGATCGCGCTGACGATGGTGCTGGGCTCGTTCATCGCCGGCTCGGCCCCGATCGGCGGAGGCGCGGTCGCGTATCCGGTGTTCACCAAGCTACTGGCGATCCCGGCCCGCGACGCCGCGCTGTTTGGATTGATGATCCAGTCGGTCGGCATGACGATGGCCACGCTGTTCATCGTCTCGCGCGGGATTCGATTCGAGCGCCAGGTGGTCCGTGCCGCGTTGCTCGGCGCGATCCCAGGCGTGGTCCTGGGCCTCGCGTTCGTGCGGCTCCCGGCCACCGTGCCGCGGCTCGGGTTCTCGTGCCTGCTGGCGATCTTCGCGTTCGTGCTCTACCGCTCGCACTTCGGGCGTGGCCGAGCGCCGCTCGCCGAGCTGCCCTGGCAGCGGGCCGACGCCGTGCGCTTCGCCGCCACCGGTCTGCTCGGAGGCGTGGTCGCGTCGAGCATCGGCTCGGGCCCGGAGATGCTGTGCTTCATGGTCATGACGCTCGGCTACCGCCTCGAGCCCCGCGTGGCGGTGCCGACCGCCGTGATGATCATGGCCGCGACCTCGGCCGTCGGCTTTGGCTTTCGGCTGCTGCAGCCCGAGCCGATCGGCGCCGCCTGGGGCTACTGGGCCGTGGCCGTGCCGATCGTCGTGATCGGAGCCCCACTCGGGGCCTGGGTCGCGTCGAAGGTGCGCGCCGAAGTGCTGCTGGGCGGCGTGCTCACGCTGATCGCCGCCGAGGTGGTGTCGAGCGCTCTGCTGATTCCGCTCGATCGCACGAAGCTGGTTTGGATCGCCGGAGTCTCGGCGCTGGCCGTGCTGTGGTCTCGCCGGCTGCATGCAGCGCAGCTCTAGCTCGCCACGCGCCGCAGACTCATGAGCAGCATGAACAAACAAGCGATCGCGGCCCACGTCAGCAGCGCGTCTGCGGTCCGGTTGTCGCCGCTCCGACGAGCCCGCCAAACGTGGTAGCCCATGCCCGACGCGAGTGCGATGGGGAACAACAGATAAATCCACTCGACGGGGTAGCCAGACCTACCAGGCGCAAGCACGACCACGTTGCCCATCGTCGCAAGCGCCACGATCAGACTGTACAGGATTCGTGTTGGTTTGGTCATTGCACGATCCGTCACTTCTCGCCGCAGATTGAGTCGAAGTCCTTGTCGGGGAATTTCTTTTCGAGATCATCCCTGCATGCGCAGACTGCCAGCACGACCCCTCCGCCGCAGGTGACGGGTGCGAGCCATGGGATCGGAGTGGTGAGGCAAGCTGCAGCCCAACCCAACACTGAGAGCGTGCAACTTGGCGCGGGAAAACTCTGCTCGCCCTGCGCTTCCAAGCTCAACTCGATGGCCTGGAGACGTTGGGTGCGAGTACTCGTGTGTCATTCGCAGGTGCGTCGGACCCTGCATGTCCATCGTGATCCGCCGATCTCGTTTCCGTCGTCGTCGTAGCCAGCAAAAACGTAGGCGCTCTCCGTGTGGACCACACGCGCCTCCTTCAGCGACATCAGAAACCAGTCGCCGTTGTGAACGTCGCGAGCCGCCATCCCCGTCGGCTGCGGCTCGGTGGGAGCATCGGACGTCGCATTGGCCGATGTGTCGCCTCGCAGCTCCTCGTCACAGCCGGACCCGAGCAGCGCGGCGGCGATGACGATCGGCGCGAGCAGGGATGCATCGTTGCCCATGCGGACACCATGGAGGCGAGCATCGTGGCGGCCACTTCGCGCCACTGAGACGCCCGCCGTCACGTGTGTACGAGCGCGCCCATCCGACCACTCGGAAGCCCGGCGCGGCCGAAACTCGCGAACGCGGTCTAGCGCCCGGCCGAGCCTCGCGGCTGAGCTGGACGGTCTGATTGCTTCAGACGCTGATCCCAAGGGGCGCCGCGGTCGGCGAGACTGAACGGTAATACGGCACCCCGGCGGCGCTGCCCCGCACGATCACGATGGTCCCGTGCAGAAGCACTCCGTGGCTCTTTCATTGGCCTTCGTATCTCGGCCGCTCGCCCAGCGTGTGCTCGAGCTCAGCGGTGGCTGACGGGGTGCGACGAGGATGATCCGAAGCTCGATCAGCCGATCGGCTCGAATTCCTGACAGGCGAGATCGATGTTGTCGGTCAACGCCGTCTGCACCGCTTGCGGCACCGCGGCCGCGCCGTCGCAGATGTCGGCCGTGAACCCGTTCATGCCCTCCTGCATGCCCGCGAA
>DATLLB010000138.1:0-4978 GCA_035538075.1 Enhygromyxa sp. | reverse complement strand
GGCACCGACCCGGCGGCGAGGCCCATCATCGCCATGCCTGCGAAGGTCGCGACGATCGCCTTCACCAGCGTCGGTCCGGTGCGCTCGGGCTCGGCCGCGAGCGTGGGCACGTTCGCCGGGACCGAGAAACCCTGGGCCTCGATCGCTCGCTGGACGGCGGCGAGATCGATGCGGGCAGGGTCGAAGCGGAATGTGGCGCTGGCGGTCGCGAGGTTGACCGACGCTGCTTCGACGCCGTCGAGCTCGGCGATGGCGGACTCGATCCGCCGCACACAGGCGGCGCAGTGCATGCCTCGTACGGGCAGTGAGCGCTCGGTGTTCACTTGTCCTGGCTCCGTGCGGCGAGGGCTGCGAGCTGTTCGAGCGAGCGGCCGCGGGTCTCGGTCCCGCGCCAACCGATGCTCACCGCCGCGAGCGCGATCGGGACGGCGATCACCAGCGCGGGGATGCCCGAGCCGGGCGAGATCGTGAGCAACACGCCGACCAGCAGCGGCCCGACGATGCCGCCCGACTTGCTGCTCCCGGCCACGACGCCGCTGCCGAGCCCACGCAAGGCGGTGGGGTAGAGCTCGACGCTGTACGGTGCGAGCACGCCGATCATGCTGCTGCTCGCGACCAGCAGCGCGGCCGTCAGCACGACCACGAGATCGACGCGACCCTCGAGGTAGGGCGCGCAGATCCAAAACGCGAACAGGGCCAGCGCGGTCGCGCTGGCGGCGATGACCGCCGTCCACCGACTGCTCCAAAAGCCATAGCTGAGCGCGGCGACGATCGTGCCGGGCAGCGCGTAGACGGCCGAGCGCGACAGCAGGTCGCTCGCGAGCCCGGCCTCGTATCCGGCGCTGCGCAGCATGTCGGGCAGCCAGGTGATGAAGCCCCAATTGCACAGGCCCCACGCGAAGCCGAACAGGCACAGCGTGATGGTGATCTGCCGTCGGGAGCCGGCCAGCAGATCGCCGACGCTCGCGGCAGCGGTGGCGGTGTGGCTCACGCTGCTGCTGACGGCGACGCCGATCGTCTCGAGCGCGCGACGGGCCTCGTCGGGGAAGCCCATCTGCAGGAGGAAGCGCGGCGACTCATGCACCCAGCGCAGCAGGCCGAGCATGAGGATCGCCGTCGGGAGGTTGGGGAGCCACAGGACCCGCCACGAGAAGGTCGGCTCGAGCCACCCGGCGAGCAAGCTGGCGACGAGATAGCCGCTGAGCCCACCGATGCCACCGACGGCGACGCTGGTCCAGCCGCGATGCCGAGCGGGCATGACCTCGGCGAGCATCGTGTAGATCAGCGGGAGCTCGCCGCCGGCCGCCAGGCCCATGACGAAGCACATGATCAAGTGCCAGTGGTAGCCCGGCATGAGCCCGCACGGGGCGGTCGTGGCGAACAGCAGCGCGGTGAAGATGAAGGACGCACGACGGCCGATCAGATCGCCGAGCAGCCCGAACAGCACCGAGCCGAGGGTCAGGCCGATCACGGCGGCGAGCGGAAACAACGAGACGATCGCAGGCGAGAGATCGTACTCGGCCCGCATTCCGGGCAACATGAAGCCGAGCGTCGCCGGCTTCATTGTGTCGATGACCAGGCCCGCGTACATGCGTGCGAGCATCGTCCAGTGACCGCGTGATAGCGGGGCCTCGTCCATCGCGCCCAAGGCCTCTTGCTCGGGTGCGCCGGCCTGCTCGGCTGGCGGCGTGGCTTCGAGGGCCGGCTCGACGGGCTGGGCGAGCTGCTCGAGGCGGCGGCGACGATGCTCGAACCAGCCGTGCGGCAGCACTCCCCAGGCCGCCAACAAGGTGCCGCCGAGATCGATCACCAACGCGACCGCCATCATCGGCGTGAACACGTGCGGGGCGTCGGGCGTGGCGCGGAGCTCGAGGAATTCCCAGAGCGAGAGCCCCACCCCGAGCGTGACCAGCGAGAGGCCCAGCCAGAAGAGTCCCGGCCGCCCCATCCTGCTCGGACTGCCAACGGTGGTCGTGTTCACTGCGTGACCTTTGATGCTTGCCGGCACGCGACGGCGGTCGATGTTGGCCACGCGTTCCAGACCGAGGCGCACACCAACATGGCCGTGCCGAGGTAGGTCGCCGGGTTGCTGCCGAACACGAACTTGCCGATCAGCACCAGGGCGGACGCGATCAAGCCGACGAGCAGCGGCGCGTAGCCACGACGGCCTCGTGCGCCGACGGCCAGCGCCCCGACGGCGACCAGCAAGGACGCGCCCGTGAGCGGGAGCAGCCAGCGAACATCCATGAGGATCGGCAGCCCGACCGCGCCGAGAAAGCCGGCGTACGCGGGCCAGCATGCCGGGCAGGTGATCCTCGGCAGCAACGCCGCGAGGACCCCGGGCATGACCGCGGCGGTGGTACTCCAGCGGGCTCGGCCGTTCGCGGGTGCACGCTGGTCTGCCGTGACGATCGCGTGGGCGATGACGGTGATCTCGGGCAGCCCGTTGCCGGCGGGGACACGGCAGCACTCGGGCAGGCTCTGCGCCGCCTCGAAGACGTCGCTACCGTCGACCAGGATCGTCGGCGGTGCATGGCCCTCGTGATCGCGAGGATGCTCCGACCAGCGCGGATCGACCCCTGCCCGCTCACACGCTTGGCGCAGCCTGACGCGGGCTTCCGATAAGTGCGGGCAAGTCGGGTCGTGCAGCAACTGAATGTTCGGCATGTTCCGCTCGCGGGCCGGCAACGCGCGGACGGAAGGTACACCACCAACGGGCTGTCACGACGCGTCGTCGTCGCGCGTCACGTTGATGCGCGCCTCGAGGTCGTCGAGCGCCGCCTCGGCCTTCGCCCATGCGGCGGCGATCTGCTCGTCGAGCGACGCGGGATCGACCCACTGCGCGCCATCGAGTTCGGCGTCGTCGAGCTGGGCACCGTCGAGCTGGGCACCGCGCAAGTCCGATCCCGAGAGCCACGCGCGTCGCAGGTCCGCGCCGCGAAAGTCGACGCGGCGCAGGTCGGCGCCAGCGAACGTGGCTCCCTGCAGATCGGCGTCGCGGAACGTGGCGCCAGCGAGCTTGGCCCGGTCGAAGTTGGCGCTCGCCGCCCGCACGGCGCGGAAGGTGGCGTCGGGCGCCTCGAGATCGATGAGCGATGCCGCGGACAGGTCTGCGCCGTCGAAGCAGGCACCCGCGGCCGTGCACGCGTCGAGGCGCGCGTGGGCGAGGTTGGCTCCGGCAGCGTCGATGCGATCGAGGCTGCAGCGGATCGCGTCGAGGTGCGGGGCGACGAGGCCGGCCAGGCGCGCGCCTCGGAGGTCCACGTCGCGCAGACGCAGGCGCTCGAACGTGCGGCCGTGCAGATCGCCGGCCCGCAGTCGGGCGAGCAACTCGTCGTCGGTGATCGTCATGCTGCGTCTCGAAACGAGCCGTTCACCAGCCATGGCGGAAGGTAGTCGGATCGCACCTCGCACGACAGGCCGCGGTCGATCGCGCGAGCGCACCAGCCGAGGTAGGGCAGCGGCACGACGAGCCCGGCCTCATGCTTCTCGGGCGCGCGACTGTGCAGCGTTCGATACCAACGCAGGCCCTCGGCAAGGTGCTCGTTGACGGCTTGCTCGTCGCCACGCACGACCGCCTGGGCGAGACGGGCGAGCGGGACACCGAGCCGTCGGCCTCGCTCGGGGAACCGCTTGGCGTTTGCGGCCGAGCTCGCCATCTGCTCGAGCAACGCCTCGGCGTCGCCCGTCTGGGTCACGAACGCGATCACGGCCTGCGCGTAGATGTTCCAGTGGTCGTCATAGCTGCCCTGGAACGAGCGCACGTCGAACTCGCACAGCCGCGCCAGCGACTGCTCGTCGCGCAGCGCCATCGCAGCGCCGACGGCATCGGCCCAGCGCGGCGCGCTGTTGTAGTACGAGTTGTGGCCCTGGACCTCGATCGACTCGCCGCCGATCGAGAGCGTGACGGTTTCGTCTGGGCCGACCGAGCCGCGCTGAAAGAGGGCGACGCCGAGCTCGACCACGAGCTGCAGGGCCTCCACGATCTCGGCAGGCGGACGCTTCAGCGCCGTGCGAAAGCCGAGCCGCTGGCGGGCGTAGTCGAACGCGGATCCGAGGTTGTCCGGGATGGTCGCGAGGTTCTCGATCAGGATCGGCAAGACCTCCTCGATCTGCTCGAGCGCGGCCTCGGGATCAGGGTCGTCGAGCTCGTGCGCCGGGATCTCGGTGTCGGTCGTCATGGCTGTCCCCTATCACGCCTCGCCCACGCTGGCACCCGCGGCGCGATGCGAGACTCATGCAGAGTTGGCCGATTCGGGCGGCTGGATGGGGTCGAATCCGAGGTCGTCTCGCCACTCCTCGTCTTCCCGCAGCATGTCCGCTCGGAACACCTCGATGATCCCACCAGATTCACCGGTCAGCGACAGGCCCAGGGTGACCTGCTCGCCGCCGCGAGTGGTCAGACGCAGCCCACAGAGCTCGCCGTGGAGGAAATCGCCCGGCTCTTGCACGATGAACACCCGCTCGACGGTGTCGATCGGCTGCTGGAAAGGCCAGCCGTACTGCGCGCTCGCAGGAGCGTTCGCATCGAAGATCGGAGTCCAGTACCGGTTGTCGTCTTCGAGATAGGCGAATGCTGTGTCGTCGATGGGCCTCGCGATCAAGTTGGCCTGCTGCAGCTCGTCGACGATGAGGAGGCGGAAGCCGTCGTCGCACTCGATGAGGAGCGACCCGTAGTCCAGCGCAGCTGGCGGCTCGGGAGCGAGACGGGCCAGGCGCTCGAAGTGCACGATGCGTTTTCCGATCAGCCTGGATGCGGCCTCCAGGGACGGAGCGACATAGTCGGCGGTGAAGTACGCTGAGCTCATCGATCAGTCGTCGTCCTCATCCTTATCATGATCCCGGAAACCTCGGCCTCGCTGTGATCCGCCGCGGTCGTTGCCGCGACGATCGTTACCGCGACGATCGTTGCCGCGACGATCGTTGCCGCGACGGTCGTTGCCGCGATCGTTGCCTCGCCCGGCTCGCGGAGTGTTGC
>DATLLB010000137.1:0-21902 GCA_035538075.1 Enhygromyxa sp. | reverse complement strand
TCACGCGATCGCAAGAGCGCATGCTCGAGCGCACGGCGATCGATCTGTGGTCGAAGCTGCTCGACGAATTTTCACGTGCGAGCGAGGCCGAGCCGCCGCGCACCACCGCCGAGCGCCAGCGCTTCGTCAGCAGCCGCGACGCGCTGCTCGGCCTGTTCATGCGCCTGCACGCCGTCTGCAAGCGCCCGGCAGAGCGCGGCGGCAACCGACGCAAGCGCAAGGACGGCAACCGCTACGAGCGGCTCTACGATCGGCTGTGCACGGTGCCGCTGCTCGAGCTGAGCAACGGTCGCTGGATCTCGGCCGAGGTCGCCGAGCGCGAGCGACCGCTCGAGCTGGCGGCGCTCGAGCTTTGGACTGGGCCCTCGGCCGAGGAGCTCGCCCACCAGCGCGCGGTCGAGCGACGCGAGGCCGAGCGTCAGCGGCAGGCCCAGATCGAGGAGCAGCGGCGCGCCGAGGCCGAGCGACGGCGCGCCGCCGCGGAGGCGCGCGAGCGTGAAGCGGCGCGTCGTCGTGAAGCCCAGCGCAAGGCCGAGGCCGAGCGTGAGGCGGCCGAACGCGAGACCCAGCGCCTGGCGGCCGAGCGCGAGGCCGCGGCCAAGTTGGTGACGCCCGAGCAGCAACTGCTCGAGGATCTGCGCGAGGAGCTGCGCCTGGTTCGCGCCGAGAACCGGGGCCTGCTGGCCAACCGCTTGCTCGACTCGCTGGTCCTCGGCTCGCCCGTGCGCCGCGGTCCGCTGTTTCGACGGGCCGACGGCACGATCGAGATCGACACCGGCCACCGCCTGTTTCAGGCCGTGCTGGCCGGCTACCTCGAGCATCCGGCCCTGCTGACGCTGCTGGCCTCGTCGGCGTACACCTTCCTCAACATCGTGCACATCGAGATCGCCGACGAGCACGAGGCCGAGTTCCTGCGCCTCCACGCAGCCCACGCAAGCACTGGTTCGATCGAGGGACCGTAGCCCGTCCCTCTCCCCCCTGAGTTCGGTATGATCCCGCTCCGATGCATCGCCTGGATTCGGAGTCTGGTCGGCCGTCCTGCCTGACGGTCTCGTGTCTGTTCGTGCTCGCGCTCGGCTGTGGGGACGATCGCGGTGAGCTCGGAGCGGAGGCCGACGAGTCGGGCACCGCCGAGACCACGGGCGATGGCGATGGCGATGGCGATCCTGGCGACGGCGACGGGGACCCGGGCGATGGCGATGGCGATGGTGAGCCGGGCGACGGCGATGGTGAGCCGGGCGATGGCGATGGCGATGGCGATGGCGATCCTGGTGACGGTGATGGAGACGGTGACGGAGACGGCGACGGCGATCCGCCCCGGCTCCCGCTGTGCGGTACCACCCCGCCCGACGGGGCCTCGCTCGCGCCCGAGCTGCCGACCTTCGGCGGCATCTGCCCGACGCTCGAGACCGGCATGGAGCTCTCGATCACCACCTCCGGCGGCGAGCGGAGCTTCATCTTCGTGGCCCCGACCGACCTGCAGGAGGACGAGGTGCTGCCGGTCATGCTGATGTTCCACTGGCTCGGCGCCGACGCGGACAAGTTCTACGACCGCGCCGAGGTCCAGACCGCAGCCGACCACTACCGGTTCATCGCGCTGATCCCCAACGGCCGCGACATCGAGCAGCTCGTGCCCTTCAAGTGGCCGTTCGCGGTCAGCGACTTCGACTTCTTGATGGAGCAGGACTTCGACTTCGTCGACGACATGCTCGCGTGCACGGCCGAGCAGTACAACGTCGACAAGGAGTGCATCTCGGCCATGGGCGTCAGCGCCGGGGCCATGTTCTCGAGCATGCTGGCCAGCCGTCACGGCGATCGCCTGGCCAGCTTCATCTCGCTCTCGGGCGGCGTGGGTGGCTTGATCAAGCCCTGGCAGGCGGGCGGCAACGTGATGCCGGCGATGGTGCTATGGGGCGGACGGCAGGACTTCTGCATCGCGATCGACTTCGCGGTCGGCTCCAAGCAGCTGGAGGAGGATCTCGAGAACAACGGCCACCCGGTGCTCGAGTGCATCCACAACTGCACGCACGCGACCCCGCCGTTCGAGCCGCCGGCCGATCAGCCCGATCTCCCGACTTTCGCCCCGGCCTGGGAGTTCATGCTCGCGCACCCCTACTGGCTGGAGGACGGCTACTCGCCGTACGAGGAGTTCGCCGAGCTGCCGAGCCCGTGGCCCGACTGGTGCGCGATGGGGGCCGGCAACGCCGTCGAGCGCGTCGGCGAATGTGGAGGATCGGAGTGTCAGTGAGCTGTCCAGCGCATGGACAATCTCAGGCCGGGATCGCGGTGGTCAGGTACTGCGTGTACCGATCGGTGCGCTGCTGGTGATACCAGTCGAAATTCCCACGCATCCAATTCTCCATCAGCCGAATGTAGCGACGCGTCGGCCGGGTGATCACGTGGCGGTCGCACAGCACCCGCTTGGCCTCGAGGTAGTCCGCGACCACGCGATCGTTCATCTCGATCGAGGCGGCCAGCGCTTGCTCGAGCTCCATGTCGTGCACGAGTCGGTGCACGGTCACGATGTTGCTGAACTCGCCGGCTTGCGACTCCTTGGCGTAGGAGAACACGTCATTGACGTACGAGACGCACAGGTTGCAAGCCGTTCGCATCTTGCGGAACGCGGGATCGTTCCAGACCGACGCGGGCACGCTGCAGTCCTCGACGATCGCCCCGGAGTCGAGGCACGGGTACACGGCGCTGATCCGCAGGCGGACGTCGACGTAGTCGCTGATGGTCCGCACTCGAATCACGCGCTTTTGCGACTCCATCACGCAGCCGACCAGGTACGAGCGCATGCCCTCGACATAGCGCTCGAAGCTGACCGGAGCCTCGTGAGCCGACAGCCGCGTGGCCAGATCGGCGAACGCATCACCGACCGCGACCACGCGCTCGTAGCTGGGAATGTCGGGGCGCAGCTGCGGACGCGGCTCGTCGGCGATCGCGGCACACAGGTACTCGGCGACGTGACCGGCGAGCTCGACCGTGCAGCCGATCATCGAGCGGGCGTCGTCGAGCATGTCGTCGAGCACGAAGATCGCCGTATAGAGGTTGGTGATCAGCGCGAGCCCTTCGCGGCTGCAGCCGTGGTGGACGAGCGCGGCGAGCTGCTCGAACTGGCAGCGGCGGAGCCCATCGATCAGCTCGAAATCCTGCTCAGGGACCAGCCCGAGCCGCAGCGACCACTCGAGGTTCTGCGCGCGGACGTGCTCGACGTGCGCGTTGAAACCAGAGCGGAACGGCACCCTCAAGCTCCCGCTGAGCTCTCGAGTGGGGGTGACAATTGTGAATGGAATGCCGCGATCGCTCGCGCTAACGACGTTTACCGTGTCCATGGCGTTCGTCCCTGTCCAATCCGTGGACAGTTCGAAAGAGGGATGTCGAAGTCAGGATAGGGCCCACATGGCACGCGGTCAACGCAAAAGTACAGCCGGGTAGGAAAAAATCCGCTGAGGTAGGTCTTGGACCGCGTTTATCACGCATGTGGTCCAAGGGAGGGTGCTGCGAGCGCTTCTGGTGTTCAGGGCCGTTCCTCCCTAGTCTCTCGCGCACGGACATGAGCGAGCCGATCTTCAGGGTCTCTCCCGACGACCAGTTCTGGCCCCACACATGGGTGGTGTGTGCCGATCTCGTCATGTCGCTGACGCGCGAGGGAGAGGTGCCCGACGATCACTGGCAGCTGTATCTGGAAGATCTGCGGCGGCCGACCACCAAGGTGGTGCTCGGGTTCGGGGTCGGCTCGATGGCGGTCAACAGCAAGCAGCGCCGCTTGGCCGCGCCCGAGCTCAATGGCAAGCGCGTCGCCGCGGTGCTCAACAGCAGCGTCGCGCGAGGCATCGCCACTGCGTTCAGTTGGTTGGGGCTGCCGATCCGCAGCTTCGCGTTCGGTCGCCAGCAGGTGCTCGACGCGTTCACCTACCTCAATTCGCCGCTGATCAGCCCGGAGCGCGGCCTCGAATTGGCCGAGCAGCTGTTTCTCGAGTCGGGGGCCCCGACGATCGAAGAGCTCGCGGTCTGATCGTCAGCACCCGCTGAGCTCGGGGAACGAGCAGACTCCACCCTCGCAGTAATTGACGATCACCCCGTTGGTGAAGAACTCCGCCGCCTGCTGCTGCGCCGACGGGTGCGGGTTGAGCTTCCCGTGCGGGTCGTCGCAGGCGTCCTGCGGCACGTTGCCGATCGGATCCATCGGCAGCCCAAAGTCGTACTCGACATAGGCGCTGGAGTCGTGCGGTCCGCTGACCTGCTCGAGCTCGAAGATCTCGCGAATCCCGGTGTCGAGGTGCTCGGCGCCGACCGACCGCGCCATGATGTGGGCGCCGAGCGTGGTGACTTGGTGATCGCCGATCGCAGCCCGGATCAGCACGTCGTGCGCGGGGGTGTTGGGGAACGGATCGGTCTCGATGCGCCGGGTGTAGCCGGTCGGCTCGGCGTGATCCCACAGCATCTGCGTCAGCGCGAGCACCATCTGAATGTCGCGGGGATCGGGGTAGCCGAGCTGCAGCAGCGTCAAGTAGACGTCGAAGTCGACGCTGCGGTTGAGCAGCAGGTTGTAGGGCTGGCCGGGCACGTCGAGCACGCCGCGCGTGATCTCGGTGCTGATCGCCATGTAGGTGCCGCCGAAGATGCCGCCCTGGCTGATGCCCAGATAGTGGCGGCGCGAAGGATCGACGTATTGGCCAAAGTCGGGATCTTGCGCGAAGCTGGTCCGCATCATTCGCATGCCGAGCTCGAAATTGACGATGCCCTGGCGCAGGCGATCGCTGACATCGACGAAGTCGTGCGCGTTGCCTTGGCCGAGGATCTCGATGATGTTGGCGGTGTCGCTGTTGGACATGCCAATCCAGTCGAGCGCGAAGTTGATGTAATTGTAGGTGTTGGCGAATTCCCGACGCGCGTCGCCCTGCACCTGCGTGGCGCTGCCGAGCAGGCCGTGGCCGTGCTGAAGTAGCCCGGCCGGCTCGAGCAGGGCGCTCTGCGGGATGATCGCGATCCAGCGATAGCTGGCCATGCCCGCGATCTCCGGCAGCCCGTCGTCGCCACGCACGATCCGGCCGCCTGCGTCGGGGCTGTCGAGGAACAGCGGGACCTCGATCGTGCCCTCCAGGCGAAACGCGATGTCCTCCGGGTGGAAGTTGGTGTCGATCACGTCGATCGTGTAGGCCGGGCCTTCGTCCTCGCCGTACAGCGCCAGCGCCTTGTCGCGCATGACCAGCAGATCGCGGGTGATGTGCTCCTCGCTCGCGGTCGTGTAGTCCCAGGCGATCTGCAGGCTCTCGCGCTCGACCCCGGCTTGCTCGAGCCGCGCGAAGATGTCGGCGTAGAGCGGGCGCCGAACCTCGATGTCGGGATCGTCGGTCGGCGTCAGGTCGCGCAGCGCCGCGAAGCCAGGGCTGGCCGGGATCACCTGGCCGCTGCCGTCGACGACGTTGCGAATCGCGATGATGTAGCGGTGCCCGTCCGCGAGCCGCCGCACCGGGCGGATCATCAGGGCCTTCTCGGGGCTCGCATGCGAGAGGTCGATCTCGGCGAAGTGCGGGATGCGTTCGCCGGTCTCGGCGTCGAGCATCACGGTCGGACAGTTGGGATCGAGCGAAGCCGCGAGGTCGGTCCAGGTCGGCAGCCCCTCGGCGGTCGCACCCGCGAGGTAGGTCATCGGCGCCTGCGCGGGCGAGAATCCGTCGGCGAGGTTGAACGGCCCAGGATCGATGGTGCTGCCGTTGTTGTGTACGGGCAGCGTCGCGCTGCTCAGCGCCACGCGCAGCCCCGTCGGGCTCTCGCGATCGGGCGCCGTGAACACGTTGTTGGGGAACGGGAACGCGCAGAACTCCGGCACCAGCGGATCGCACTCGAGGGTCGGCCACGCGACCACGGGATCGGGCTCGTCGCCATCGCCGTCGCCATCGCCATCGCCGTCGCCGTCACCATCACCGTCACCATCGCCATCACCATCGCCGGTCTCGCTGGAGGTCGTCTCTTCGACCGGGGTGTCGTCGCCTCGGCAGGCGATCAGGCAGAGCGAAGCGACGGTCAGGAGGGCGCGACGACGGACAAGCAGCATGGACGCGAGGCTACCCAAATCCAGCCCGACATGACACGATGCGAGCGAGACAAACCATGCGACCGATGAGGAGCTTGGTGATCGCCGTGGCGATGACGGGGTGTGTGGGCGGCAAGCAGGTCGATTCGCCGGTCGACTACGCGGCGGGTGACGTGCTGCTGGCTCACGAGGAGCTGACGCTGCGGTCGACCTCGCTGCGCGAGACCCGACGCGTGAACATCTATCTACCGCCCGACTACGGGGCGTCGGCCGATACCCGATACCCGATCCTCTACATGCCCGACGGTGGTGTGCATGAGGACTTCCCGCATCTGACCCACACGATCGACACCGCCATTCGCAGCGGCGAGATGCTGCCCGTGGTCGTGGTCGGGATCGAGAACACGCAGCGACGGCGCGACATGACGGGGCCGACCGAGGTCGCCGAGGATCGAGCGATCGCTCCCGAGGTCGGTGGCTCGGCGGCCTTTCGCGCGTTCATCCGCGACGAGTTGATGCCCGAGATCGAAGGTCGCGTCCGTGGCAGCGGCGAGACGGCGATCATCGGCGAGTCGCTGGCCGGGCTGTTCATCGTCGAGACCTTCTTCGTCGAGCCGGAGCTGTTCGACGTCTACATCGCGATCGATCCGAGCCTCTGGTGGAATGACGGCGAGCTGGCCAAAGGCGCAGCCGAACGGCTGCAGGCCGGCGTGGGGCCCGGCAAGACCCTCCATCTGACGTCTGCCGGCCAGCGCGGCGACGGCAACGTCGAGTTTGTCGAGCCGCTGGTCGAGGCGCTGCGGGCCCATGCGCCCGAGCATCTACGCTGGACTTGGCTGCCAAAACCCGACCAGAGTCACGCGACGATCTATCGGGCGGCGAAGCTGGAGATCCTGCGCTCGTTGTTTCCGCCGCAGTGAGATGTAGCATGGAGGAATGGGTCCCTCGCCCGTGTCTCGTCGCTGCCCGCTCGAGCAGGTGATTGTCGCTGCGCTGCTCGTGGTCGGCTGCACGATGCCGAACCCTGAATTCGATGCGCGACGCGAGACCGTCGCGGGTGAGTCAGGCGACGGCGATGGCGATCCGGGTGACGGCGATCCGGGGGATGGCGATCCGGGCGACGGCGATCCGGGTGACGGCGATGGCGATCCCGGCGACGGCGATGGCGACCCCGGTTGTGCGCCGCCGCTGCGCGAGTGCTTCGGCGAGTGCGTCGACACCGACATCGACCTGGGGAACTGCGGTAGCTGTGGCGTTCAGTGCGTCGGTGATTGCGTGGCCGGCAGCTGCATCGCGGTCGCCGAGCGCATCGTGTTCCTGAGCAGCGGCCTGCAGTCGGGGATGATGGGCGGGCTCGAGGGCGCCGACGACATTTGCAACGAGCTCGCGGCGGGGGCGGGGCTCGACGGCGAATACATGGCGTGGCTGAGCAGCGACGACATCGGCCCGGCCGATCGCATGGTGCACTACCCGGTTCCTTACCGGCTGCCCTCGGGAGCGTTGGTCGCCAACAGCTGGACCGATCTGACCGACGGCACGCTCGCGCATCCGATCGACAGCGACGAGAGCGGGCAAGCGGTCGAAGCCGCTGTCGTCTGCGAAGGCAACGAGGTGTGGACCAACACCAAGGCCAACGGCACGCCGAGCTCGAACATGGACTGCGGCGGCTGGACGAGCGGCGCAGGGACCTCGACGGTGGGTCGGTCGTCGGCGGTCGACGGCAGCTGGACGGTGTTCAATTGTCCGGCGGTCAGCTGCGAGACGCCGCTGCCGATCTACTGCATTCAGCAATGAGGCGTCCCGGCACTCACTCGAGACGGTCCCACAAGCGAGCGAGCAGCTCCGCGAGGTCGAGCGGCCGCGGCTCGAGGCGGGCGAGCAGGCTCGGCAGCGCACAGTAGCGCTGCAGCAGCAAGTGGCCGGTCAGCCGCGTGGTGAGCTGCTCGTCGCGCTCGGGCTCGGCGTAGCCGTAGCCAGCCAGCAACGCCCGAAATCCGCCCGGGACCTGCGGGGCCATGAACGCGGCGGGGGCGATCAACTCGTGCTCGGGTGCGCCGAGCATCGCGTCGCCGAAGTCGAACAAGCCGCTGAGCTCGACGCGATCGTCGACGCTGCGGACCATGAGATTCGCGGCGTGCATGTCGGTGTGCAGACACGCGATCTCGCCGGCCCAGCCGTCGAGCGCAGGCAGGCTCGCGACCTCGCGCTCGATGTCCTCGATCCACGCGCTCGGCAGTCCGTCGCCGGCGTGCTTGGCGGCCAGCTTCTGCTTGCGCTGCGTGATGAAGTCGGCCCACTGCACGGCTGGATCGCCGTCGGTCGGCAACAGCGGCAGCGCATGCAGGGCCGCCGCGAGCTCGCCGACCTGCGCGAGCAGGCGACGCTGGTCGGCGGGCGCGAGCGTGGGCCACGGCAGATCGAGCGGGAGCCCGTCGAGCCGTGTGAGCACGAGGTACGGCCAGCCTTCCAGCTCACCCTCGGCGAGGATGCGCGGCGTGGCGATCGGCAGTCGGCCGGCGACATGCTCGAGCATGCGGCGCTCGGCGATGAAGTCGTCGGGCCACCACGGCGCGTACAGCTTCACGACCTCGCCGTCGCCGAGATGGATGACATGGCTGCCCGCCTGCGACAGCCGCAGCGCAGCGCTCGCGAGCGCGTGGCGTTCGGCGATCACTCGCAATGCAGGCCGCCACGTCTCTTCGTCACGCAGCCGAAATAAATACTCGGCCTTGTCGCGAAAGCAGGGTAGCGCCACGCGACCGAGCATTGCACGAAGCACTGCAGATCAGAACGGCACGCACACGTCTTCGTAGTCGGAGCAGCAATCGCCGTAGTTCGTGCACAGCTCGTCACAATAACAGTTGCCGCCGCGGGCCTCCCCGCCACACGCGCCGCTGCACGAATCGGGCGAGTTCTGCATGCTGCACACGTAGAAGCGCTTCGACTGGCAGTACGGACCGTAGCATCCGACGCCGGTGATGAAGCGATTGTAGGCGAGATCCAGCGGCGGATCTGCGTTGTCGTAGTAGTCGGTCCACGAGCAGTCGGTCAGCTCGACGGGTTCGGTGGCGCCCTCGAAATTGGTGTAGGGGATGCCGCATTCGAGCGCGATGTTGTCACACCACAGGCCGGAGCAACGAATCCCGGTGAGAATGCCAGCCGAGCCGGAGCGGTAGCAGACGTGCGAGAAGCTGTTGTCGTAGCGATACCAGCCCTCCGAGGTCACCGAGTCGATCCCGGTGTCCTCCTCCGAGAAGAACGAGGTCACAGTGTAGTTACCGACCGTGATGCCGTAGGGCAGCGTGTCGCAGTACATGCGCACGTTGTCGCAGTGGGTCAGGTCGCAGTCGAAGCCAGCCGCGGCCGTGTACGAGGACGAACAGTATGCCCACGGGCCGCCGCCCTCTTCCGACACCCATGGCGTCCAAGTGCCGGCCTTGGCCACGGCCGGTGAGACGAGCGCGACGAACAGTCCTGCGGCGATGATCTCGAGTCGCTTGTGCATGGTACTTGCCCAAGTACCGCCACGAGCAAGAGCGTTCCGCACCAAATGCGATCAACGCAGCGGACCGAGCCCGCGCGCGGGCACGCGCGAGCGAGGCTTGCCCGCCTGTGGATCGGCCGGCGGTGCGTTGGCCAGCACCACCCAGACCATGTCGAGCCGATCGAAGCGGACCGAGGGCACGACGTCGACCAGCTGCGCGTCGACCTTGCGATCGACGGTCGCCACGACCCCGACCGGGTGACCCTTGGGAAACAGGTCGTCGACGCCGGAGGTCTGGATCACGTCGCCCTCGACGACAGGCTCGTCGCACGAGATGATCCGAACCTTGCAAGTGTCCTCGCCGGCACCTTCGAGGATGCCCGGACAGCGAGTGCGCGCGACCTCGACGGCGATCTTGCTCTCGGGGTCGGTGATCAGCATGACGTCCGAGTGCTGCGCGTGGGTCCGGTTGATGCGACCGACCACGCCGTCGGGCGCGAGCACGGCCATGCCCGGGCGCACGTAGTCATCGCCGCGATCGACGGAGATCTTGACGACCCGAAAGAACGGCGACTGCTCGACGCCGGTGACCGCGGCCGCGAGCAGATCCTCGGGCACTTGATCGCGCATCTGCAGGGCGCGACGCAGCTGGCGGTTCTCCTCGCGCAGCTGGGCGAGCTCGACCAGCTGGCGCTTCTGCTCGCGGGTCTGCTCCTCGAGCGCCTCTTTCTCTTCGAGCATGCGGGCCTGGAAGACCCAGCGTTCGAAGAAGCTGCCGACCCAGCGCGCCGAGTAGGTGACGCCGGCCTCGAGCGGCGCGCCGATGCGATGCACGGCGCGATCGAAGCCATTCATGTGATGAGGATCTTGCAGGGTCGAGCGCAGCAGCAGGATCGGGATCCCGAGCAGGGCGACGATGATCGCACCGCTGCGTATGTCCCTGAGGGAGACGGCCACAATCCTGCTCGCTCGCTACTCGACTGCGACTTCGCGCAAGATGTCGATCTGATCGAGCGCCGCGCCGGAGCCGAGCACCACCGCGAAGTCGGGCTCGTCGCACAGGAACACCGGCAGCCCGGTCTCCTCCGAGAGCAGCACGTCGAGGTTGCGCAGCTGGGCGGCGCCACCCGTGAGCACGATGCCCTTGTCGACGATGTCGGCGCACAGCTCCGGGGGCGCACGCTCGAGCACGATCCGCACGGCGTCGACGATCTGCGAGACCGGCTCGGACAGCGCCTCGCGGATCTCGTCGGAGTCGATCAGCACGGTCTTGGGGATCCCGGCCACGAGGTCGCGGCCCTTGACCTCCATGGTCATCACGACCTCGGTCGGGGCCGCGGTGCCGATCTCGATCTTGACCTTCTCGGCCGTGCGCTCGCCGATCAGCAGGTTGTACTTGCGCTTGATGTGCTGGACGATCGCCTCGTCCATCTTGTCGCCGCCGACTCGCACGCTCTTGCACGCGACGATGCCGGCCAGCGAGATCACGGCGACCTCGGCCGTGCCGCCGCCGATGTCGACGATCATGTTTCCGCCAGGCTCGGTGATCGGCAGGCCCGCGCCGATCGCCGCGGCCATCGGCTCCTCGATCAGGAACACCTCGCGCGCGCCAGCGGCCAGCGCCGAGTCTCGCACCGCTCGCTTCTCGACCTCGGTGATGCCCGACGGCACGCAGATGATGATGCGCGGCTTGACCAAAGTCTGGCGGTTGTGCGCCCGGTTGATGAAGTGCCGCATCATCGCCTCGGTGACCTCGAAGTCGGCGATGACGCCGTCCTTCATGGGCCGGATCGCGACGATGTTGCCGGGCGTGCGCCCGAGCATCTCCTTGGCCTCCTTGCCGACCGCGAGCACCCGCTTGACCACGCCGCCCTGCTTCTGCACCGCGACGACGCTGGGCTCGTGCGCGACGATGCCCTTGCCCTTGACGTACGTCAGGGTCGTGGCCGTCCCGAGGTCGATGGCCATGTCGTTGGAGAAGAGGCCGTATACCCAGTCGAAGAGCATGCGGTGGCGTTGGGATCGGGAGGCGAGAGGAGCGGGCGGGAGAGCCGGGGACGCACGGCCAGCGTGGCCTGTTCCTGCGTCCGCAAATTGTCTTCACGCCGAGTGCTCGGCTGAAGTCAGCCGAGCATCGCGAGCGAAAGAGGCCCGCAACCGCCCTGAAATACACGTGGATGTCGCGGCCGGCAAGGGCTGGTTTGCGCAGAGACTTTGAGCGTGAAGCGGGTTCGGATCGCTGGCTCACGCTCTGCGCAAGATGCGGCGAGCGGGTTGGGCCAAGCCCGCTTCGCCCCGATACGTCGGTCTGATAGCTTTCGCGCCATCCATGATCGGACAGGAGCGCGGTAAAGGCGGCAACCTCGTCGCTTGGTTGATTCTCGGGATCCTCGCGATCGCCTTCGTTTTCACCTTCGGGCTGCCCTCCGATCAGGTGTCGCTCGGACAGAACGGTCTGGTGAAGGTCCACGGCGAGCCGGTCGGCAACGAGGACTTCGTCTACCAGACCCAGGCGATCGCGCGCGTGATCGGTCTGCCCGAGGGCGAGGAGGCGCAGACCTTCGGCGTGCGCGAGGAGGTGCTCGAGGCGGTGATCGAGCGGCTCGTGCTCGGTCACGTCGGCGAGGAGCTCGGCTTGATGACCGAGACCCGCGACGCCGAGATGCTGACCAAGGACGGCTTTCGTCTGGTGCTCGACGAAGACGTGCCGTACCCGTGGGCCGGCGGGCAGCCGTTCGACTACCAGCAGTTCAAGGCGTGGCTGACCGACTTCGGCGTGTCGGAGGCTCGCTACCTCGAGATCCAGCGCCAGGAGCTGCTCGCTCGGCAGGTCCGCGATCTGCTGATGGCCTCGACCACGATCTCCGAGCCCGAGCTGTGGGCGGCGTACGAGAAGGACAACAACCAGCTCTCGCTCAGCTACGTCCGGTTCCCCAGCTCCGACTACGCCGATCTCGTCGATCCGACCGACGCCGAGATCGACGCGTGGATGACCGAGCACGAGGCCGAGCTCGCGGAGTCGTGGGAGCTCAACCAGCCGCGGTTCCTCAAGCTGCCGCCGCAGGTCGATCTGCGGCTGATCGCGATCAACAAGCCGATCGCCCCGCCGCCCGGCAGCGACGCCGAGCTGGTCGCCGATCACGAGGCTCGGATGGCGGCCGCGAAGGCGTCGGCCGAGGCGGCGCGCAAGCGCATCGTCGAGGGCGGTGAGCCGTTTGCGACGGTCGCCCGCGAGCTCTCGCAGCACGCCGACACGGCGCGCTCGGGCGGGCGCTTCGGCTGGACGATCATCACCGAGCCGGGCAGCGGGCTCGACCCGATCATCGACAGCAGCGCGGCCACGCTGGCCGACGCCGCGGTCTCCGAGGTCATCGAGGGCGAGGAGAGCTTCTACGTGATCATGGTCGCCGGTCACCGCGAGGGCGACGTGCCCGAGGATCTGGCCAAGCGCGAGCTCGCGGCCGAGGCGGTCCGATCGGCGCGCGGCAAGGAGCTGGCCCAGCGCGAGGCCGACGAAGCGCTGCTCGCCATCAAAGAGGGCGCCACGCTCGATCAGCTGTTCGCGAAGAAGCCCGCGCTCGGCCAGGACGGTGAGAACATCGAGGACTACCCGCTGGGCTCCAATCCCGACGGTGGCGCGGTCGCCAAGCCCGATCGCAAGATCGACGAGACCGGGCTGTTCACCTACGGCGAGGCGGTGCCGGGCATCGGCGCGCACCCGGGCCTGACCAACGCGGCGTGGGAGAGCGATCCCAACGCGGCGATCATCCCCGAGGTGTTCGTCGTGCCGGGTGGTTTCCTGCTCGCCAAGGTCGAGGAGCGCAAGGTCGCCGACAAGGCCGGCTTCGCCGACGCGCGGGCCGAGCTCTACCAGCGGCTGATCCTGCAGCGCGCCAACTCGGTGCTCGTGCAGTTCGCCAAGCACCAGTGCTACCTGAGCAAGGCTCGCGTCGACATTCGCATCAACGACAAGGCCGTCGACCAGCTGATGAGCTACGACGGCCAATTGATGAAGGATGAGAAAGGCGTGCGCCTGACTCCGCCCTACCGGGTCTGCGCGCGGGTCGGCGAGCGCGGCGGGGCGCTGCGCTTGCAGATGGCCTTGCGCGGTCGCGGGATGTGATTCGGGAGCACGGTGGACGAGGGCACCCGGGGCACGAGCGAGCAACGACTCGCCGACGATCCGGGGCTCGAGACCCTGCGCTCGGATGACGGAGCGCCCGAGCAGTCGATCGTGCGTGGGGCCGACCCGATCCAGATCGGCCGCTTCGTGGTGCTGCGCAAGATCGGTGAGGGCGGGATGGGGGTGGTCTACGCCGCCTACGACAACGAGCTCGATCGCAAGCTGGCGATCAAGCTGGTCCGCGCCGAGCGAGCGCGCGGCGACGAGTCGCGTGCGCGCGTGCGTCGCGAGGCGCAGGCGATGGCTCGGCTCTCGCATCCCAACGTCGTGCAGATCTACGAGGTCGGTGAGCACGACGGGCAGATCTTCGTGGCCATGGAGTTCGTCACCGGTCCGACGCTGGCCGAGTGGGCGGCCGCGCGTGCGCCCGGACCCAGGCGCTGGCGGGCGATCCTCGCCAAGTACGCCGACGCAGGACGCGGGCTCGCGGCTGCCCACGCGGCTGGGGTCGTGCATCGAGACTTCAAGCCGGCCAACGCGATCGTCGGCGAGGACGGTCGCGTGCGCGTGCTCGACTTTGGCATCGCGCGCGCGCCTGGGGTCGGTGGAGACCTCGGCGACCAGACGGCGCGCGAGCGATCGGACGATCCGCTGTCGAGCCCGCTGACGACCACGGGCGCGATGATCGGCACGCCCGCGTACATGTCTCCCGAGCAGTTCGACCGCCGCGACGTGGACGCGCGCAGCGATCAGTTCAGCTTCTGCGTCGCGCTCTACGAGGCGCTCTACGGCGAGCGGCCGTTCGCGGCGCCCAACACCGCGGCGCTGGTGCTCGCGATCGTCGAGGGCCGGATCGCAGCGCCGCCCGCCGAGGTCGAGGTCCCGAGCTGGGTGCGCGAGGTGATCGTGCGCGGGCTCGCCAGCGATCCTGCGCAGCGCTGGCCGTCGATGCTCGAGCTGCTCGCGGCGCTGGCCAACGATCCCGCACGGCGTCGTCGCGCGCGTCGTCGCCGGGTGGCGCTCGGCGTGGCGATGGTCGCGACCGTGCTCGGGCTGGTGTGGTTCGCTCGCACGCAGAAGCACAGCGTCGCCGAGGCCGAGGCTGCGCGCCGCGAGGCGCTGCGGCTCGAGGCCGGCGCGCAGCGACGCAAGGCCGAGGCCGAGGCCGAGCGCGATCGAGCGCTGCGCGAGGCTCAGGCCAGCGCGGTGCGAGCCCGCGACACCGCGCGAGTCCTGGCCGCGCGCGGGCTGACCGGCGATCCCACGCTCGCCGCCGCGTTGCTGCGCGACGTCGAGCGACCGGCCGAGGCTCCGGGCTGGCGCTCGGCCGCGCTCGAGGTGTTGCAGCAGCCGCTGGCCGAACGAGTGCTGCGCGGCCACGAAGGTCGCGTCGTCTACCTCGACGTCAGCCCTGACGATCGCTGGCTGGCCTCGGGCAGCTTCGACGGCAGCGCGAGAGTGTGGTCGCTCGACGGCGGCGAGGCGACGGTGCTGCGCCACGACGACCGCGTGCTGTCGGCGGTCTTCAGCCCCGACGGTCGCACGGTGCTGACCGCCTCGGCCGATCGTCGCGCCGCGATCTGGCCGATGCCGAACAAGCCCGGCGATCCAGCCGGCGAGCCCACCTGGCTGCGCGGCCACACCGACACGATCTGGTCGGCACAATTCTCCGCCGACGGCAGCAAGGTCGTGACCGCCTCGCGCGACGGCACCGCGCGGGTGTGGACGCTCGCCGAGCCCGATTCGCCGACCGTGCACGAGCTCGGCGACGTGCACGTGTGGTGGGCCGAGTTCTCGCGCGACGGTCAGCGCATGCTCGCGGCCACCAGCGACGGGGCGGCGCACGTGATCTGGATCGACGCGCCCGAGCGCGCGCCGATCCGGCTCGAGGGCCACACCGCCAGTGTCGGCGACGCGCACTTCGATGGCCGCGGCGATCGAGTCGTGACCACCTCGAACGACGGCACCGCGCGGCTGTTCGGGCTCGACCTCGTCGACGGGACCGCCCGTGAGCTCGCCCGGCTCGAGCATGACGACGACGTCTTTCGAGCCCGCTTCGGACCCGGCGATCTGCAGATCGTGACCGCCTCGCGCGATCGCTCGGCCAAGCTCTGGACCATCGACGAAGCCGGCGCGCTGGTCGGGCCGCCGCGGGTGTTCGATCAGCACGCGGGCGTGGTCTGGGCGGCCGAGCTGAGCCCCGACGCGCGCATGCTGGCGATCGGCGCCCACGATCGCGCCGTCGAGGTCTGGCCGCTCGGCGGCGGCCCGCCGGTCGCGTTGCTCGGTCACACCTCCGATGTCTTTCGCGTGCGCTTCTCGAACGACGGACGGCGGGTTTACTCGGGCTCGCACGACGGCACCGTGCGGGTGTGGAGCAGCAACTGGCAGACCGCAGGTCGCACGCTGACCAGCGACCACACGCAGGTGACCGAGCTCGTCAGCAGCGGCGACGTGCTGGTGGCCGGAGGCGAGGGCGGATCGCTCTCGCTGTGGCCGGTGTTCGAGCCCGGCGCGGCGCCGATCGTCACGTTCGCGCCGACCATCCTCGGCGGCCACCAAGGCACCGTGCGCGTGGCGATCTCGGAGCGACCGCAGGTGCTAGCGAGCGGCGACGCGAGCGGGCGCGTGCGACTGTGGTCGGTGCTCGGCACCGATCTACGCGAGCCCGAGCGCCCGCTCGAGCTCGGCGCCTCGGCGATGATCACCGCGATCGCCCTCGACGCGAGCGCCGAGCTGCTCGCGGTGCAGACGATCGACGGCGCGGTCGAGTACTGGCGTCTGCCCAGCACGCTCGCGCCACCGGTCGCGCCACCGCGGCGGCTCACCGAGCACGCAGGTCCGCTGCGTGCGGCCGGCGTGCTCGGGTTCTCGCCCGACTCGCAGTTGCTCGCGAGCGCGGGCACCGACGGCCGCGTGGTCGTGTGGACCCGCGCCGAGCTGCTCGACCAACCCAGCGACGGTCGCACGCTCGGCAGCGTGGCCAATCGCGTCTCGCACCTCGCATTCTCGCCCGACTCGCGGCGCGTGGTCGTCAGCGGGCTCGATCGCAAGACCGTGGTCCATTCGCTCGACGGCGCCGCGATCGAGCTCGAGCAGTCGGGCATGCTCTCGCGCGTCGCGTTCGATCCGAGCGGGCGCTACCTCGCGGGCGGTGGCGCGGACACCCACGTCGCGATCTGGGATCTCGAGCGACTCGGCCCGCCAGCGCTGCTCTCCGGCCCTGCGGGTGAAGTTCGCGACCTCGCGTTCGCGCCCGACGGTCGCCTGCTCGCCGCGGTCTCGCTCGACGGCACGCTGCACGCGTGGCCGCTGAGCGAGCGCGACGGCCAGCTCGAGATCGGCGAGCCGCTGCTGCTCGACGCCCACGACTCGCTCTATCGGCTCGCGTTCGTCGACGATGGTCGCCGCATCGCCGCGGCCGGGATCGGGCCATCGATTCGACTGTGGTACCTGGGCGAGCAGCTCGACGTGGGCTCGCTGCGCGAGCGCCTGCAGCAAGGCACCCGCTCGTGCCTCACAACCGCGCAACGAATGCAGTTCGTGGGCGAGTCGCAGCCCGCCGCCGAGCATGGCGAGCAGGAGTGCTTGCGCTCCAACCGCGAGTGACCTCACGATGTCGCTCGCAGGTCGGCTGACGAGGTCCTCCGCGTGGCGGACATTCGCCTGTACGACCCAATTGGATAACGCCATGAAACTACGCGATTGCCTACGAATTTCCTTGACCACCTTGTGCTTGCTCGCGCCGCTGACGATGCCCGCCTGCACCGATGACGGCGGCGGCAACGAAGCCAACGAGTCCGAGACCGGAGACGGAGACGGCGACGGCGATCCGGGCGACGGCGACGGCGACCCCGGAGATGGCGACGGCGATCCCGGAGACGGCGACGGCGATCCCGGAGACGGCGACGGCGACCCCGGAGACGGCGACGGCGATCCCGGAGACGGCGACGGAGACGGTGAGCCCGGCGATGGCGACGGCGATCCCGGCACCTGCGATGCGATGGACGCCACCTGGGGTCCCGAGGACTGCTTCAACCCGCGCGGCTGGTTCTGGGACGGCGACGCCTGTCAGCAGATCTTCTGCACCTGCGAAGGTACCGACTGCGACTCGCTGTTCGCCGATGAAGCGGCGTGCCTCGCCGAGTACGACGAGTGCCTGTTCGGCGACGAGTGTGCGCCGTTCGACGCCCAGGGCGTCGGCCCCTGCGAGGCCTTCTTCGGAGTCACGTGGACCGGCGACAACTGCGTCGGCGTGAGCGGCTGCGAGTGCCAGGGCACCGACTGCGACAACCTCTACGAGGACTCCGAGCAGTGCTGGAGCGACCACGCGCTGTGCGAGCTCGGGGATCCGTGCGCCAAGGATGACGCGATCGGTGTCGGCCCCTGCGACGCGTTCTTCGGCTACGCCTGGAACGGCCTGCAGTGCGAGGGCGTGAGCGGCTGCCAGTGCGAGGGTCCCGACTGCGCCAACCTCCCGCAGGATCTCGCCGAGTGCGAGGCTGCCCACGCCGAGTGCTTGCCGCCCGACGGCTGCGCCGGGCTCGATAAGGCCGAGTGCATGGCCGACAATCAGTGCATGCCGATCAACGGCGCGGAGCTGGTGAAGGAAGAGGACGACTGGTGCTCGATGCCGCAGGGCTTCCTCGGCTGCGACGAGGAGGCGGTCTGCCTGCAGGTGTTCACCTGGGGCTGCGGACCGTTCGGCGAGGTCGCCGAGTTCCCGAGCAGCTGCTTGCCGCCCGGCTGGTCCCCGTGTGATCCGCCGGTCGTGAACGCACCTCCGTGCTGATGCCCTCGTGCCGATGACACCGTGGCGGCGGCATCGAGCCCTCGAGCTCCTCGTCCAGGCCTGGCCCGAGCTCGAGGGCCACGAGCCGCCCGCCCGCTGCGTGCTCGCCAGCGTGCTCGCCCGCTCGAGCTCGGAGTGGACGCTGGTCGAGCAAGCGGACGGCTACGAAGCCTCGGTGGTCGCGGGTCGGATCCCGACCCGCGATCGCTCGTGGCACGACACCTTCAACGTGCTGGCCTTCGTCAGCTTCCCGCTCACCAAGGCGGCGCTGCATCGCCGCTGCTTCGCGCTGCAGCAGGCCCGCGCCCGCAAGCCGCCGCGCAGCCGTGAAGAGGACGCGCTCACGCTGATCGACGAGACCTCGCTGCTGCTGGCCGGCTCGCCGCTCGCGCGCGCACGCTGCAGCGCCGCGACGGCGAGCGGAGTGCTCGCGGACATCGATCGCACGGTGCGAGAGCACGGCATGCTCGCGTTCGTGCTCGGCCACGCGTTGCTCGAGCACCTCGCGTTGGATCGCCCGCCGATCGGCTGCGGAGTGCTGACCGTCACACTCGACGGCGAGCTCGATCGTCCACGCGTCGATCGAGCGCTGGCCGAGCGCATCGCCGCTGGCGGTTTCCCGCGGCCGCAGCTGTCACCCACGGTCCCGTGGCCCGATCCGATCGTCGAGTCCTGGCTGGCGTGATCGCGGAGCTGCTGGTTAGAGTGCGTTTTGCATGCGCTCGACCACGGCTTCCTTGTTGACCCTCGCCTGCGTGCTCCCGCTCGCCTGCTCCGACGATCAGACCTCGGAAGGCAGCGATCAGGCCGACACCGACACCGGCATCTCGACCGGCGACGGCGATGGTGATGGCGACGAGCCGACCGGCGACGGCGACGGAACCCCGGGCGACGGCGACGGTGAGCCCTGCGACAGCCCGTGCGGCGACTCGTGCTGCGGGCCCGACGAGTCCTGCGACCAGGCCAGCCTCAGCTGCGTGCTCGACTGTGGCGACGCCGAGCCGTGCGGCAGCGATCCCGGCCAGTGCTGCGGCGACGAGCAGATCTGCTACGTCGGCCAGTGCGTGGTCCCGGGTGCGCCTTGCAGCGCGCTGAGCTGCGCGACCGAGACCGAGTCGGACTGCGACGACGGCGAGATCTGTGACGCCGAGCTGGGCCTGTGCGTGCCCAACCTCGCAAACGTTGCCTGCACCTTCACGCCCGAGGCCGGCGTCTTCGATCCGGTCCCGCGCTGGTCGTGGGGCGTTCGCAAGCCTCGCTCGTGCGACGCCGACGACGACTGCCAGATCTCCGAGGTCTGCGACGCGGGCAGCTGCGCCGTGACCTGGCCGCACCACCAGCCGACCGGCGACGACTACCCCGAGTTTCATCAGGCCATGGCCTCGCCGATGGTCGCCGACCTCGACGGCGACTGCGTGCCCGAGGTCGTGTTCAACAGCTACGAGCCCAGCAGCTGGACCAACAACGGCATCCTCCGCGCGATCCGGGGCGACACCGGTCAGCCGCTGTGGACGCTCGGCGATCCGGCGTGGCGCACCGACGGCACCGCGATCCCGGCGATCGGCGACATCGACTACGACGGCGATCTCGAGATCGTCAACGTCGGCGGTGACAAGCGCCTCCACCTGATCGATCACCTCGGCGCGCCGATCTGGAAGACGCAAGATCCGGTCGCGGCCTCGCAGACCTCGGGGGCGCCAGCGCTGGCCAACTTCGATCTCACGGGCCACGCCGAGATCGGCTACGGCCGCTCGGTGTTCGCCAGCGACGGCACCCTGCTGTGGGCGGCCCCGTCGGGCGGCTACGGCAGCAACAGCAACTACGCGACGCTCGCGTGCGTGGCCGATCTGAACGGCGACCTGCGGCCCGAGCTGATCGGCGGCGGCACGGTCTACACCTTCACCGGCACCGTCGGCGTCGACTTCACGGGCGAGCAGCTGTGGCAGTCGGGCGGTGACGGCTACTGTGGCGTCGCCGACTTCCAGCTCGACGGCGTGCCCGAGGTCGTGGTCGTGCGCGGCGGATCGATCGACGTGCTCGACGGCCCGACCGGCGCGCTGCTGGCCCAGTACACGATCCCCGGCGGCGGCAGTGGTGGCGCGCCGAACATCGCCGACTTCGACGGCGACGGCTTCCCCGACATCGGCACAGCTGGCGGCGTGCGCTACGTGGTCGTGCAGTTCGACGGTGTCGACACGCTCTCGCTGCTGTGGTCGGCCGTGACCAAGGACGGCTCGTCCAACCGCACGGGCTCCTCGGTGTTCGACTTCGACGGCGACGGCCGCAGCGAGGTCGTCTACGGCGACGAGTACTACCTGCGCATCTACCCGGGCGTCGAGCCCGACTGCGAGCTCGATCCGGTCGGCCCGGCCTGCGATCAGAACATGACCGACGCCGAGATCCTGTTCATCGACATCACCTCGTCGGGCACCCGCGTCGAGTATCCGGTCATCGCCGACGTCGACGGCGACTTCAAGGCCGAGATCGTGGTCACGACCAACAACAACTTCGAGCAGGGTGACATCGGCGACGCCGGCGTCGAGGTGTTCGAGGATCGCCTCGACAACTGGGTCGGCACCGTGCCGATCTGGAATCAGCACACCTATCACATCACCAACGTCGACGCGAAGGGCCAGATCCCGATCATCGAGGAGAACAGCTGGCAGGTGCCGGTCGGCAAGCCGCACAATTCCTATCGTCGCAACACGCAGGGCGCCGTCGAGAACTGTGCGCCCGATCTCGTCGCGCAGGATCTCGAGAGCGTCGGCATGTGCACGACCGAGGTGACCTTCTCGGCGCGCGTCTGCAATCAGGGCTGCCTCGGCGTCGGGCCGGGCGTCGACGTCACCTTCAGCGCCGAAGGTCATGGGGTGCTCGGCACCGTGCAGACCGACACGGCGATCCCGGCCGGCGCGTGCGTGAAGGTCCAGCTGACCGCGCCTGCGCCCGGATCGGGGCCCTACGACATCAGCGTCGCGGTCGACGACGACGGCATGGGCGGCGGCGGGTTCAACGAGTGCGCCGAGGACAACAATGTGTTCGGGCCCAAGGAGCTGTGTCCAATCATCGGCTGATCGACGGTCCTCGCCGGCTCGTCGTCGGCGCCGAGCGCGGGCAATCAACCTAGGAGGCGCGCGCTCTCGCACGCTTCTCGGCTCTGCGAGGCCCGGCGCCGAGCGCTCCAGGGTGAGCCCGAAAATAGTAAAAAGCCTCGAATTCGGCCTCGATGGGCCTCAATTCTTACAGTGGTGCCCGGCCGAGGGCACCGCGGTGAGAATCTTCTTTCGAGGGAGCCCGGCCGAGGGCTTCGCGGTGAGAACTTTCTTTCGAGGGAGCCCGGCCGAGGGCTTCGCGGTGAGATCGATCTTACCGGCGCGCCCGCGCGACCTCGTGCCTCATCCACCGACCCGATGCGGCAGCGCTTGCCCGCGCACGCCCGCGATCAGGTTGAGGCAAGCCAGCT
>DATLLB010000136.1:0-10346 GCA_035538075.1 Enhygromyxa sp. | reverse complement strand
GGTTTGCGGACGCTCGTGAGCGGGCTTTCCAGCCGCCGGAACCGCACGCCGCTCTAGGCTCCAGCGAACCAGGTCTCGAAGAAGTCGATGCGCTCGCGCCATTCGGCGATCTCCTGGCGATGGCCTTCGCCTTCGGCCAGCGCTTCCAGTCGCGCGAACAGTGCCCGCGCCCGGTCCCACTTGCGCAGCTGCGTGAGCGCAGACACCTGGGCCAGCAGAGCCGCGCGCTCGAGCTCGGGGCTCGACAGCGTGGGCTCGCCGAGCGTCGGGGCGAGCGCGAGCTCGAGCACCTCGGCGGCTTGCTCGGGCGCGGCGATGATCAGGAACTGACGACCGAGCAGATAATTGCCGAGCGCCTGGTGGCCGGGCAGCTCGGCGATCTTGCTCGCCGTCCACACCTTCAAGATCGCGGCGGCCTCCGAGTTGTCCTCGCTGCCGAACGGATCGAAGTACTCGGCGATCGCAGGCGCGAGCGCGGGATCCTTGCTGGCGATCCGCTTGATCTGCAGCTGCCGGCGACGGGCCTCGACGAGCCCGCGCTCCATGGCCGCGGCATAGTGATCGCCCGCGACGCTCAGCTGTCCAGCGAGCAGCGCAGTGTCGCCGCGCTGCTCGGCGATGATCGCCGCGGTCGTGGCGGTCAGGTTCTCGCGAGCCGCCAACTCGTCGAGCAGCGCGCTGGCGGCCTCGAGCTCGCCGAAGCTCGCGTGCATGCTCGCCAGGCGCAGCACGTGGTTGGGCTCGTCGGGCTCGATCTTGCAGAGGTCGCGCTGCAGCTCGATCGCCTCCTCGCGGCGGCCGTGCAGCTGAGCGCGGGCCGACTGGCGCAGCAGCTCGGCGGCCTTGTGCGCGCACGGTCGCCGGAACACCGAGCCTTTCTGGAAGCGCTGGGCCTGCGCCTCGACGTCCTGCTCGCGCAGCGGGATTGCCCGCAGGAACTCCAGCCACTCGCGCTCGAGCTCGGCCAGCGAGGTGCCGTAGGTGGACTCGAAGTCGCCCGCGTTGCCGTAGAGCTCGGCGACGGCCGGCCACCCGCGGGTCTCGGCCAGCCACAGCACGAACGAGCCCGCGGCCGTGTACGCGCGGCTGGCCGCAGCGCCCCAGAAGCCCGCGCCCATGATGCTCGCCAGGCGCGGGCGCTTGTCGAGGCGATCGAGGATCGCGGCCTGCTCGTGCAAGCCGAGGTTGTCCTGCGGGCGCGGGGCCAGGGCCGTGGGCACGCCCTCGACCAGCGCGCCGTTGAAACGGAAGCTGGCGATCGGCAGGCCGAGCAGGCCGTCGCCGAAGTCGCCCAAGAACGCGTGGGCGAGCTCGTGATGCATGACGTCGTGCGGCCACGGACGATGGCTGAGGTACATCTGCTGGCGCCACGGCGGCGAGACCTCGACCTTGTCGGCGCCGATCAGCGCGCCGCGCTGACTGCCGTTGACGAAGATGAAGCTCTCGACCTTGCGATCGGGCGCGCGACCGAGTCGCTGCTCGAGCCGCGACCACGCGAACTCGTGCTCGGCCGCGACCATCTCGATCTCGCGGGCGGTCACCGAGTTGGGCACGTAGCGGATCACGAAGTGCTCGGTCTCTCGCAGCCCGCTGAGCACCTTGCTGATGCTCTCGGTGGTGGCGGTGAAGCCCCAGCGATCTGCGGTGGCGCCGATCGTCACGCTCGCGGCGATCAGCACGCCGGCGACGATCGAGCGCGCGCGGCGAGGACCATCGCTGAACATGCGCCGCGGCGAGACTCGCAGCGCCGCGTCGGCGCCGGCCTGCAGCACCAGCCACACCGCCGCGACCGCCAGGAAATTGTAGGCGCGGTAGAGCAGGAAGCGGCGGCCGATCGCCACGCCCTCGTCGTAGATCGGACCGGAGAACCAACCCCAGAAGGGATCGTAGGCGAACACGACCGGCTCGAAGTAGAGCCTGTGCACGCCGACCAGCGTCGACGCGCAAAACGGCAGGAACGCGGCCAACATCTGCTGCCAGCGCGGCCGATCGCCGACCAGGATCGTCATGCCCACGCCGGCGGTCCAGCCGATCACCACCGTGCAGACCGGGCCCATCACGAAGTAGGCGAAGCCGCCGACGGGATCGCAGTTGATGTTCCAGAGCATCCCGATCAGCAACGGCAGCAGCGCCATTGCGAGCAGCCAGCCGAGCTCGACGATGCCGTCGCCCGCGAGCCGCCACAGCGCGTCGTCGGCGTCGCGCGGCGCGGGTATCCGCGAGCGGATCGCCCGGACTCCTTCGACGCCGATCGCCGCCGCGAGCAAGCTCATGGGCGGCGCGAGCAGCAAGCTGGAGAAGTAGCCGAGCGTGCCCGCCATCGGCACGAAGCTCAGGGTCAACACTGCAAAAAACACCAGCGCGCGCCGGCGTAGGCGTGGCTCGATCACCAGGTTTCGCAGCCAGCTGCGCACGGCCGACATTCGGGCAGTATGCTCGGCGGAATGGCGCGCGTCTGCAATCCACCCTCGCGCCGCCCGTGAGTGCAGTGCTGCGGAAAGCAGCTGTGGCCCGCGGGCCGAGGGCGGTATGCTCGCTGAGCAACACCATGGGCGAGAGCAAGAAACAAATCTGGGCCGCCGCGATCGAGGCCTTTGAAGACGGATCCCCCGCCGTGCTCGAGCAGGCTTGTCGCCGATTCCTCGAGCTCGAACCCGACAATTTTCCCGCGCGGATGCTGCTCGCCCACGCGTTGCTGAAGATGAAGCGCTTCGCCGACGCCGCCGACTTGCTCGAAGGCGCCAACCCGGATGACGAGCGCGCGGTGGTGCTCTGGCATCGCACGACCGGCGACTACTACAGCGAGCGTGGCGACTACGAAGCGGCCGAGGACGAGTACGCGTCGGCGCTCGCCGTCGTGGATCGTCAGACCAGCGATCTGGTGCTCGACTTGGTCGAGGCCCGCCTCGATCAAGGCCACAACGAAGCCGCGCTGCGGGCCGTCGAGACCTTCGTCGCGCGCGAGGAGGGGCCGATCGACGACTACGAGCTGCTCGCGTTTGCGAAGGCTCGCGCGCTGCGAAATCTCGGTCGTCACGACGATGCGCTCGCAGCAGCGCGCGAGGCTGCGCAGGCGGAGCCGTTCCCGGCCGCGCGAGCGCTGGTCGACGAGCTCGAGCGCCGAATCGAGCTCGAGCGCGCCGCCGCGTCGATCGACGACGCCGATTGAGCCGCTAGCGATCCGAGGAGCCGCGGTTTGACATCGGCTGCCAGCCGCCGCAGGCTGCGAAGCTGTGAGTCTTCGATCCACGGTGGCGATTGCGACGCTGGTCGTCACGGTCCTCGCCGTGCTCATGGCGGGGGTGTTGATCGTGCTCACCGCGATCCTCGACCGCACGACCGCCGATGCGGTGGAGTCGGTCGAGAGCGTGCGGCTGGCCGAGGAGGCTCGGGTCGCCCTGCTGCAGTGCGAGCGCGCGAGCGACCCGCTCGTGCAGCGCGAGTTCGAGGGCGCGCTGCGCAACAAGCTCGAGCAAGCGCGGGTCTTCGTTGCGAGCGGAGAAGAAGAGGCGCTGCTCGACGAAGCCAAGCGCTTGGTCGACGACTACCTCGAGGTGCTCGCGGACCCGTCGCGATCCGACGCCGAACTCCTCGATGAAAAGCAGGCCGCCTATGCTGCGCTGCGACAGCTCACCGACATCAACGTGACGCAGGCCAAGCACGCCCAGCGAGCGGCCTCGCGTTGGAGCACGATCGCGGACGTGATTGGCATCGGGGCCGTGGTGCTGCTGGTGTTGGTTTCGGGCGGCTTGCTGGTGTGGCTCAGAGGCCGGGCGTTCGAGCCGGTGCTCGAGCTGGCCGCGACCATGGAGCGCTTCGGTCGGGGTGACCACGACGCACGCGCGGTCGAACGCGGACCGCTGGAGCTGCGCGACATGTGTCGCCACTTCAACGAGATGGCGAGCGCGATCGCTGCCCAGCGTCACGCCCAGGTGGCGTTCCTCGGCGGCGTCGCGCACGATCTACGGAACCCGCTCTCGGCCCTGCAGATGTCGGTGCTGGTGTTGCTGGCCGATCCTGCGGTCGCTTCGGACAGCAACATCCGCCAGGCGATCGAGCGCATCAATCGACAGATCAAGCGGATGGATCGGATGGTCGGCGACTTCCTCGACGGCGCCAAGATCGAGGCCGGCGTGCTCGAGCTGCGGATCGACGTGCACGACGGGAGGACGCTGGTGCGGGAGGTCGTCGAGCTGTTCGAGGGGACCTCGGCGAAGCACCCGCTGGTCGTGCGCATGCCCGACCACCCGACCCCGATCCTGTGTGATCACCTGCGCATCGAGCAGGTGCTCACCAATTTGATCAGCAATGCGATCAAGTACTCGCCCGCCGGCGGCCCGGTCGAGGTCGCGGTCCGCGTGGGGCTGAGCGAGCTCGAGCTGAGCGTCTCCGATCGCGGCGTCGGCATCACCGAGGCCGACCGCCGCGCCTTGTTCGAGCCGTTTCGCCGGGCCGGGCTGTCGAGCGAGGCGGTGCCCGGCGTCGGGCTCGGGCTCTACGTGGTGCGCAAGATCGTGGAAGCACACCGGGGGCGCATCGAGGTCGAGAGCGCCCCCGGTGAAGGTTCGACGTTTCGCGTGTTCCTGCCGCTCGACACCAGCTTGTAGCGGCTACGAGCAGGGGATGACTTGGTCGATCAGCGCGGCGGCCTGCTCGAGGTCGTCGGTGGACGGCGCATCGAGCACGTAGATCGCAGCCAGCTCGTCGGCGACCGTGGCGTCGCGCTCGCGAATCTCACGATCGAGCGCCGGCCCGGCGATCTGCACGAACGCCCAGTTGGCCTCGGTCGCCTCGCTGCACTGCTCGTCGTCCTGCGCGAGCAGGTGCTGCCGCAGCGCGATCGCGAAGCCGCGCGCGACCGCGTCGTCGAGCTGCTCCCACGCGGCGTCGTACAGCGCCTGAGCGTCGGCCGGCAGATCGGCGTAGGTCGGGTAGTCGTCGATCGAGTAGAGGCCACGCCAGCAACGGACCGCGAGGATGCCGTCGAAGATGCGCTGGTGGGTGGTCGGGCTGTAGCGCTGCACGAACTTGGCAAAGCCGATCAGCGCGCCGTCAGCCTGGGCCCCGCCCGCGTAGTAGGCCCACGACGAGTCGCAGTCCTTGGGCGTGTGCGTGCACGTGTAGGCCTCCTTGTAGACCGACAGGTAGAAGAACCACATCAGCGTGGCCTCGATGCGCGCGGCGTGGACATTGGGATCGCCGTCGCCCGACATGCCGGCGATGAACGCCTCGTTGATGAGCGGCCGCATCTTCGACGGACCCACGCAGCGATCGGTGTAGGTGGTCGCGAGCGAGTCGTTCGAGCACTGCTTGTCGGGGTCTAGGCCCGGGTCCCACTCGTCCATCGGGATCTCCGGATAGTGGAGATCCTCGCGGCGATCGACCCGCGAGCCGAGCCCCTCTTCGAGCTCGTAGGCGGTGCGGGCCATCGTGAAGTCCTCGCGCGTGGGCGCGTCGTTCTCCCACAGCAGCGCCGCGATCTCCTCGTAGGCCTCGATGCGCGCGATGGTGCTGGGCGGCGAGTCGACCAGTTCGTAGACGCCACCGTCGGAGATGCACGCCGGGTACATGTCGTTGTCGCTGTCGCTCGGCAGGTAGTCGCTCGCGAGCGGGGCGCAGCTGGCCTCGTCGACCGCATCGTCGGCGGGATCGCAGGGCTCGCCGGCCACGTCGCCGTCGCCATCACCGTCGCCACCTTCTTCGGACATGGGATCGTCGTCGGAGCGACAAGCCGACAGCGCGAGCGAGAGGAACAGCAGCGATGCGAGAGATGATTGGCGCAAATGCATTGAACAACTCCTGAGCGGTTTCCCTTGTGACTACGCCAGGGCTCTCGCCCGCGGCAATCCGGGGACCCACTAGAACATGCGCATCTTTCTCAGGGGCAACTCCGCCACGACACCAGGGGTTCCCCTCACGATCAAAAGCCCACCTCGAGCGCCAGGTTCAAGGAGCGCGTGGCTCCGTTGACGCTGGAGCCGTGATAGCGATACGGCGAGTCGATCGCGTTCTCCAGCACCAAGCCGAGCAGCACGTGCGGATCGAAGCGATAACCCGCACGCAGATCCCAGATCACGTAGCCGGGCGTGCCGCCGGTCGGGATCCGGATGTCGGATTGATCGGCGATCGACAGTCGAGTCTGCGCGGTCGCCCAGCGCAGCGCGGAGCCCAGCCACAGCCCGAACTCGGAGTACCACGAGAGCTCGACGGTGCCGTTGAGCGGAGGCACGCGCGAGAGCGGGAGCCGCTCGCGATAGTCGTTGTCGCTGCTGCTCGGCGGTGGGACCGGGTTGGGGCCTTCGCCCCACGCCCACGAGATGGTTGTGCCGAGCACGAAGCCCGCAGGCATGAACACGCGCGCCGACGCATCGACGCCGCGCAGCAGCGCCCAGCCGTCGAGGTTGACCAGCTGAAAGCGCGTCCGCGAGGCCGCGCATCCGGTCGGGTCTTGCTGTGCGCCCGGACAGTCGCCGACCTCGCGCGGCGCTCGACTGATCAGATCGCGAATGAATGACTGCCAGAAGAACGCGCTGGCCTCGATGTAGCGGTGGCGCACGCGAAAGCCGGTGTCGATCGAGAGCGAGCGCTCGGGCTCGAGCGTCGCGTTCTCGTATTGAAAGCCCGGACCGGTCTGCTGGCGGCTGGTGAGATCGTCGAGGTTGGGCGCGCGAAAGCCCTGGTCGAAGTCGAGGTGCCACGTCAACCAATCCGTGGCCACGACCATGACTCCGGCGTTGCCGACCGCGGTCGCCCAGCCGCGCTCGATCGCTGCGGTCTCGCTCTGCGTGTCGCCGGGCGAGTTGGCCCACGCCACCGCCACGCGTCCACCCCCACGCAGGCGCACGCGCGGGCCGATCCACACGTGCGGCTCGGCCCACAGCCCGGACGTCAGGTAGTTCGAGCCGTCGATGTACTGGCCGCGCGAGAGCACGGAGGTGACCGGCGGCGAGACGTCGGTGAAGCGCAACCACGCGAGGCTCTCGACGGTGTCGACGTAGATGTCGCCGCCGTAGTCGAAGCCCAGCACCGAGCGCTCGCCGAGCGGCAGCGCGGCGCTGGCCAGAGCCACGCGCAGGCCGACCGTGTGCACGTCGTCGCGGCCGTTGAGCTCGGTCCCGCCGGGGATCTCGGGGATGCCGTTGTCGCGGGTCAGCTGCGTGCGCTCGTGCTGATTTTGATAGCTGGTGGTGATGCGGACCCGCGCCGCAGCAGCGGGGCCGTCGTCGAGCTCGGCCATCAGATAAGTCAGCGTGCGAAACTGGTCGAGGTAGACCAAGCACTGCGTGTCCGGGGCCTCGGCTGGCGGGCACTTGTCGGTCCGCGGCGCGTCCTTCTGGCGATAGTCGTAGTAGGCCGCGGTCAGTCGCCAGCGATCGTCGATCTGCCAGACCAGTCGGGTGTCGGCGGTCAGCTCGCGAAAGCCGGTGCCGATCTGGGTGCGCTGATCCTCGGCCAGTCGCGGCTCCTTCCACGGGCGTCCGGTGGCCGGAGTGATCACGGCGCCAGCCGTGCGGAGCTTGCCGACGTCGCGATAGCCGACGCCCCCGAACACGCCGAATCGACCTCGCCAGCCGAGATCGAGCTGCGCCCGTCCGCCGAACTCGTTGTCGGCCGTGCGCTGGCTGAACATCAAGCGCGGGCGCACGGTCCAGCGGCGGCTCGGATCCAGGGTCGGCCCGATCGGCGTGGTCAGCAGCGCGCCACCGATCGCGTCGGAGCCCCAGCGGGTCGAGGCGGATCCACGCAGGACCTCGAGCCGCGCGATGGTCCGCGAGTCGACGGTGAAGAAGTACTGGTTGGGCCCCTGGCGAAACGTCGACGTGTTGAGTCGGATGCCATCGAAGGCGATCAGCGTCTGCTGCCCGGTCAGCCCGCGCACGTAGGGTGAGGCCTGAGCGTGGGCGGTCTGCTGCACGAACACGCCGGGCTCGTAGCGCAGCGCGTCGGGGGCCGAACGAGGCAAGCGCTCCTGCATCTGCCGCTGCGTCACCACGCTCGCGTCGCGGACCTCGTTCTCGGGCGTCTCGGTCTCGACGACGATCTCGCGCGGGCTGTCGTCATCGTCGTCGTCGTCATCCGGTTTCTCCTCCGGCTGCGAGTACGCGTCCGTGCCATCGTCCGGCGGCGGCGCGGCCTCGGCCAACACCGACACGCTGGCCAACCCCCAGGCCAGCGCAGCGGCGAAGCGCGATGCCGGCCGACCTTGCATTTACGCCATTGTCCCGGCGCAACCGCGGCCAGCAAGGAGGGGATCGCCCCTCCATGCAGGGTAAACCCTCATGCGCAGATGGCGAGGCCGTTTTGGCTAGCTCGCATGGAGCAACTGCGCGTCGGCTTCGAGCTGCAGAGTCTCGCTGACGGCGACCCGGATGCCGCGGCGGATCAGGTCGAGAGCCTCCTGCACGAGCGCACGCCACTCGTGCTCGCTCAAGGTCGGGCGATCGCTGGCGAGGAACTCGTGCACGCCGAGGCCGAGGCGATCGAGCACCGCGTTGGTGGTTCCGCGCACGATCAGCGCGTCGATGAAGTGGGCGAGCGGACGCGCGTCGACGCTGCGGATCTCCCCAGCCGCTTGCGCTGCGCGAATCTGATCCGTCAAGCCGTCGATCTGTTCGCGCCGCAGCGTCGCGTGGAGCTCACGCAGCTCCTCGTCGGCGGTCGGCTCCATCGCGCTCGCGGCCAGTCGCGCGAGCCGAGGGTGGGCGAGCGTGAAGCCCACTCCGGTCAGGACCATGCGCTCGAGGGTGCCGAACAAGCCCGAGCTGCGTCCGTCGAGACCGATGCCGTTGGTCTCCAACCATTCCTTGCGCCGCCGCTCGACTTCCTCGGTCACGAGCCATTGATACAGGTCGAGCTTGTTGTCGAAGTATTGGTACATGCTGCCCTTGGCGATCCCAGCACGTGCCACGATTCGAGAAAGCGACGCTTGGCGATAGGGGTGTGTCGAAAATTCGTCGAGGGCCAGCTCGACGATGCGATTGCGCTTCTCGTCCGGGAGATTGAGAAAGGTCGGCTTCGGCATCGTCTGGCCCTATTACTCGCGCTGGCAACGCGAAAGCGGCACCTGGGGCGGATTTCACCACAGGCTGATGAAGCTGGGACGTGCTCGCAGAGTGTCACGATAGCGATAGTGGCTATGCCCATGGCCAGATTCGTACAGTCGGAAAACCACGGACTTTGGAGGCGGGGGATATCGATTGCATACACCAACGCCCGGCCGAACGCGAGACTGCGGTTGCGCCGCGACGGAGGATTTTTTCAGCGCCTCAAACTTCGATCACGGACGGATCCGCGATGTAGAGCCGAGCAACCGCGTCTGCGCGACGAGACAGCACCGCGCGTTGGTTGATGTAGCCCTTGTCCGTGATCTCGTCGGCGTCGATCGACGGCGGCTCAACCTCGATCAAAACGTGAACAAAGCGTGTGCTGGTGCCCGGGTGCGCGAGGTTGTGATTGGCCAAGCCCCTGGCGATTGCTGCACGTACTTGGGGATTGGCGGCGACAAGCTCGGGTGCCGCGCTGTCGTCGAGTTGCGCGAGCGCCCGACAGGCGGCGAGGTTGAGAAACACCAACAGCCCGAGCTCGGTGCGATCGTGCCCGGCGATGACGCAGTCGGAGATCAACGGCTCGCACGCGGCGATCGCCGCGAGCCGGAGCTCGCCGACGTGTACCCAGGTGCCCGAGCTGAGCTTGAAGTCCTCGGAGACCCGACCATCGAACACGATCCCGCGCTCGGGGTGCTCGGGATCGAGCAGCTTGCCCGCGTCGCCGATCCGGTAGAAGCCGTGCTCGTCGAACGCGGCCGCGCTCAGCTCGGGGTCGCGCCAGTAGCCCGGCGTCACGTTCGGCCCGCGCACGCGCAGCTCGAGCTTGTCGTGATTGGGCACCAGCGCGATCTCGGTGCCTGGCATCGGGTTGCCGATCACCCCGGCGCGCTCGATCGGCCAGTGCACCGCCGTCGAGCACGGCGCGGTCTCGGTCGAGCCCCATGCCGAGACCATCAGGGTCGCGCGCCCGCGGGTGTGCAGCGAGAGCTGCTCGAGCCGGGTCCAGAGGTTCTGCGGCAGCGCAGCGGCGGCGTAGAAGATCAGATCGAGGCGCGAGAAGAACTGCTCGCGCAGCTCGGCGTCGCGCTCGAGCTCGGGGATCAGCAGCTCGTAGCCGCGCGGCACGTTGAAGTACAGCGTCGGCGCTCGCTCGCGCAGGTTGGCCAGCGTCGCGGCGAACAGTCCGGGCGCCGGCTTGCCGCCGTCGATCCACAAGGTCCCGCCGTGCTGGAGGATCAGGTTGAAGTTGAAGTTGGCTCCGAAGGTGTGGTTCCAGGGCAGCCAGTCGCAGATCACCGG
>DATLLB010000135.1:0-5923 GCA_035538075.1 Enhygromyxa sp. | reverse complement strand
TCGGTGCACGGCATCACGGTGAGCGACTCGACCTTCACGTTCGTCGTGAACGCGCACGTCAACCCGCTCGGGGCCGAGAGCGAGCGCAAGCAGCTGTCGTGGACCGGCGAGGGCGAGCTGACCGGCGAGCCGTGGCGATGGACCGCGTGGACGTATACACAAGTAAGGCAGGCGCCGGTCACTGACGTGGTCACGGTCCGCATCGACGGTGACGTGCTTCACCGCGACACGGCCTTCACCGCGAACAACGGCGCGGTCGTGCTGCTGCGGCGCGACCAGCTGCATGAATTCCCGTGCAGCGAATGGGACGCACGGCGCGAGACCACGCTCAGCACGCCCATGCCAAAGTGAGGCGCTACTTGTACAGTCTACAAAGATGGCAAAGCCGGGGCGGAGCAATGACTGAAAACCCAGAGGCCCCCGAGCATGCGCGCCTGATCTTGCAGGCCCGAGGCAGCGAGGAGATCCAGGTGCTCGTAGCGATTGTCTCGCTGGGCATGTGTCGCGCGCTGGCCGACGGCGCGGTTGCTCCAGACTACGCGTGCGCGCGGCTGTTCGGGCCTGTGCTGCTCGGACGAATGGAACGGTTGGGCGTCGTTCCGCAGCTGCGCGACGCCATCCATCTCGCAACCGAGTTGGAGGACGTCTCGAATGTCGTGCCGCATGCCCTCGAGGAATCGATTGGGGAGATCGAGCGCCAGCTCATCGCCGCAATCCAATCCCTCGCCAAACCGACCGACGGCGAGCGGTGGATCGCTCCGCAGGGAGCCACGTCGTCGACGAGCGAGACGATATCTAATTGAGGCCGCGGGACAGGCGTTCACCGCCTCGTAGTAATCGCTACTTGTACCCGCGCCGCACGACCGGCTCGTAGATCGCGTCCGGGATCCACTCGAGCAGGTGCCCGACCGCGGCCATCTGCGGCGGGAACACCAGCACCTTGCGCTTGCGCTCGAGCGCCTTCGCAATCGTGTTGGCCGCGTACTCGACGTCGACCAAAAACGGCATCGACTGCTTGCCCTCGGTCAATGGCGTCTCGACGAAGCCCGGCCGCACGTCTGTCACGCTCACGCCAGTGCCGTGCAGATCCACGCGCAGGCCCTCGAGAAACACGCTCAAGAATGCCTTGCTCGCGCAGTAGGCTGCGCTCTTCGGCAGCCCACGGTACTGCGCGACGCTGGAGATCCCAACCAGGTGACCCAAGCCGCGCGCGACCATGCCCGGCAGCGCGCCGGTCAAGGTTGCGACCGCACCGCAGACATTGACGTCGATGATCGGCTTGCAATCGGCCCAGCTCAGCTTGCCGCTCCACTTCGAGCCGCCGATGCCGGCGTTGGCGATCACCAGGTCGAACGCCCGCGCCTCATCGAGCTCGCGGATCCGGGCTTCGGTGCGCTCGGGATCGCTGACGTCGAGCACCTCGATCGTCGCCTTGCCGCCCGCGGTTGCGATCGCGTCGGCCAGCTCGCGCAGCGCGTCTTCGCGGCGAGCCGCGAGCACGACGTGGGTGCCCTTGGCGGCGAGGTGCTTGGCGAGCGCGGCTCCGATGCCGCTCGAGGCTCCGGTGATCAGGGCGCTACGGTACGTGGTCATGACCGCCGCAGGGTACCCTAGGAATACCGCTCCTCTGCCCAGGGATCGGCGTGATTGTGATAGCCGCGAGTCTCCCAGTAGCCCGGCGCGTCGCGCTTCGAGAAGCGAATGCCCGTGATCCACTTGGCGCTCTTCCAGAAATACAGATCCGGCACGACGGCGCGCAGCGGGGCGCCGTGCTCGAGCGCGAGCGGGACGTCGTCGAGCTTGTGGGCGAGCATGACGTTGTCGGCCAGCGCCTCGTCGAGCCGCACGTTGGCGGTGTACCCGTGCGCGGCCTCGAAGATCACGTGGCGCGCCGTGTCCTTGACCCCGGCTCGCGCGGCGATCTCTTTCAGCTGCACCCCCGTCCACTTGGCTCCGAGCAGCGTCCAGCCCGTCACGCAGTGGACATCCTCGGCGCGGGTGACCTGCGGGAGCTTCAGCAGCGATCGAAAGTCGAGGTCGAGCTCGCTCGTGACCTCGCCGTAGACACGCAGGCGATACTGCGACTTGGACGGATCACCCTCGTCCCCACCCATGGGACGGATCTTGCTGATCACCGTCTGCCCCGGAGGCACCCGCGGCCGCCCGTCCTTGCGGGTCTCGGCCTTGGCGGTCGCAATCAAGCCGTCGTCGGCGATCGCGTAGACCGCCCCGAACGCGAGCAGCGTGGCGCCGGAGCCAGCAGTCTGAAGGAAGCGTCGCCGGGCCATGGCGCGGGCGACCGCGGGGGTGGGGTTCGTTCGGCGATCGGACATGACGGGCTTGGCGGCTACGGGTGCGGCCGTGCAATGGTTACGCGCTGGCTGCCGTGTTTGGATCGTCTGGGCAGCAACGGCCTCGCCGTGCTACGCACCGAACATGCCGGGCAAACCGGACAACGACGGCTTTGGCGTGGATTTGAGCGCGCTGCTGCAGCCGCTCGTCGGTCCGCTCGGCGAGGCCGCGCGCGCGCGTGAGCAGGCCCGGCGCGAGCAGGCGGAGCGCGAGGCGGCGCGCGCTGGCATCCGCCGGCTCGACGAGGCCGAGCTGATGGGGCTGATCTTCTCGCACCTCGACCCGGAGAACCCGCGCGTGTGCGACGGCATCGACTTCGATCGCTTGGTGATCCTCGATGGCGTCACGCCTGCATCGCCTGCGACCGCAGCGGTACCTCCCGAAGCGCCGCACGAGCAAGACGAAGCGCAGCACGAGCCCGAGCCGGAGCTCGACGCCGACGCTTGGATCGGTCGCAGCTGGACCGACGACATCCGCCCGATCCCCGCCGCCGTGCTCGATCGTCCGGAGCTCTTGCCCGAGCAGCGCACCTTGTTGGTCCGCGCGCGTCGACGCGTGCGCGCGAGCGTGAACCTGCGCCACCTCGCGCGCGAGCAGGCGCTCACCCACCTCGAGTTGCACGTCCGCATCTGCCGAAATCGACGCTTGCGCTTTTGTCGAGTGATCCCCGGCAAGGGCATCGACAGCAAGGTCGAGCCGGTGCTCAAGCGCGCGGTGATCGAGTGGAGCCGCGAGCAGGACGCGGTGCTCGGCTGGGCGCCGGAGCTCGATCGCCATGGCGAGTGGGGGGCGATGATCCTCGAGCTGCGTGCGATGGCTGTTTAGCCCCCCGCATCCGCCTCAGTATGAGCCGCGGGCGGCCGCTTCGCGGCCGTTCGCTCGCTTGGCGAGCGAAGCGGATCGGCCGGTAGCATTCGGCCGCACGTGGTGACCCCCCGAGGGGGGTCTGGTTAGCTCAGTGCCGATCGGTTCCCACTAAATGATTGGCATTGGTTAGCTTGGCGGCGATGTCGATCCGCCACGCCTACCTGCACGGCTTCGCGTCCTCGAGCATGGCGACCAAGGGCCAGGCGCTGAAGCGTTTTTATGCTGCGCGCGGGCTCGAGTTCCACACGCCCGATCTCAACGCGCCGAGCTTCGCCGAGCTGAGCTACTCCGCGATGCTCGAGCGCTTCGATGCGCTCGACCGCGAGCTCGACGAGCGCGACGGGGTCGAGCCGGGCTCGACGCGATGGCGCCTGATCGGCTCGAGCATGGGCGGCTTCGTGGCGGCTCGCTGGGCGCAGCTGCACCCGGAGCGGGTCGATCGCCTGCTGCTGCTGTGCCCGGCGTTCGACTTCGTCGAGCGCTGGCCGTCGCTGATCGGCGCGCAGAACTTCGAGCGCTGGCGCGAGCAAGGCCGCCTCGCGCTGCCCGACGCGTCCGGCAAGGCGGTCGAGGTCCACTTCGGTCTGGTCGAGGACGCGATGACCCACCCGGCGCGGCCCGAGGTCCCACGCCCGACCACGATCATTCACGGCACGCGCGACACGGTCGTGCCGATCGAGAGCTCGCGCGAGTATGCGCAGGCCCACCGCGATCGCGTGCGGCTGGTCGAGGTCGATGACGATCACCTGCTCGCGCGCTCGCTGGCGACCATCGAGGCGATCGCCGAGGCCGAGCTGATCGCTCGCAAGCCCAAGCTCTACTGGGACTATTTTGGGCCGACCGCCGAGGGCACGGCCGAGCACTTTCGCGTGCACCTCGACGAGTTCCTGCAGCGCGAGCGACTCGAGGGCTGCGAGACGGGCGTCGAGGTGGTCACGCCGGGTCATCACGCCGCCGCGTGGTGTCGCTGTCCCGAGCCGCTGGTCGACACGCTCGGTCGCGCGCTTCGACCTCGCCGACTGGACCGCTGAGAGCGGCGTCTGGTAGACCTGCACCTGTGAGCGTCAGGATCAGCGTCGCTGTGGGGTTTGGCCTCGGTTTGGTGTTCGCGTGCTCCGAGCCGGAGCCGGAGCCGACCGAGTGTCCGGTCGGCAAGTACTTGTGCCCCTGCGATGCCAATGGGGAGTGCGAGAACCAGCTGCTGTGCGTCGACGGGGAGTGCATCAACCCGAACGCGGGCGAGACGGCTGGTGATGGGGATGGGGACGGCGATGGCGATGGCGACGGTGATGGGGACGGCGATGGCGATGGCGACGGCGACGGTGATGGGGACGGCGATGGTGATGGCGACGGCGATTGCCCGGTCGGCTCGCTCGATTGCGGTTGCTACGGCAACATGACCTGCGACGCGCCGCTGGTCTGCGAGAACGGCACCTGCGTCACCGCCGAGTGCCCGATCGGCTCGCTCGACTGCGATTGCTACGGCAACATGACCTGCGACGCGCCGCTGCTCTGCCAAGCGGGGACCTGCACGGAGCCCGAGTGCCCGGACGGCGAGGTCGGCTGCGACTGCTTCGCGAACATGACCTGCAACCCGGGAGGGCTGTGCGAGAACGGCACCTGCACGGCCGACTGCGACGGCGAAGAGGGCTGCGAGTGCTACCCGAACATGACCTGCAACCAGGGCCTGAACTGCGTCGACGGCCTCTGTGAGGCGCCGGTCTGTCCGCTCGGCGACGAGGGCTGCGAGTGCTACCCGAACATGACCTGCAACCAGGGCCTGGTGTGCGTCGACGACCTGTGCGTCGTGGAGATGCCCTGAGCTCGGCTGAGGTCAATCCGGCGAGAAGTTGATCGGATACGTGACCTCGACGCGACCGCCATCGGTGGGCGGCTCGAAGGTCACGGCCATCAGCGACTCGCGGATGCACTCGTGCATGAACTCGTTGTCGAGCGTCGACGCCTCGTCGATCTCGGCCTCCTCGACCACGCCGCCGATCTCCTCGACGGCGACGATCGTGAACTTCATGATCAGCTCGCCGCCGGCCTCGGCGTCCTGCTTGGTCAGCACGGTGTTGTAACAATCCTGAGCGACCGGCACGAGCTGCTCGCGGACCGCCTCGCGCACGTATTGAGGATCCAGCGTGGGCAGCAACGCGGCGGCGCTCTCGGTCGGCGCGGGGCTGCCGGGCGCGGCGGGCTTCAGGTTGTGCTCGCGTCGAAGCGCCGCCCAGATCTTCTCACGCTCGAGATCGCGAGCGAGCCGGCTGGCCGTGCTCGGCGGCTCGCGTGTCGGCTCGACGCCGACCGGCTCGACGCTCGGATCGCTCGACGGCGCGCTCGGCTGGGGCACCGGGGCCGGCATCGACACGGGCTGGGCCTGCTTCACGACGACCGCTGGCGCCGGGGCTTCGACGCTCGCGGAGCCGCTCCCGGCCATCAGCACGAAGAAGCCCGCGCCGGCTGCGGCCACGCCGACGATCAAGGCCACCAGCACGGGCGCGTTCTTGTTTTGTTGGGTGTTCATGCGAAGCCTCCGGGCGCAGACATTCCATCGCAAGGCGCTGACAGATCCGCCCTCCCGAGATGGTAACCTGCCCCGCATGGCTGCCGCCGATGCCCACACCGCCTATCCAGCGGAGGTTTACGAGAGCTACGACGCGTTCATGCAGCAGGTCATCCGCGACACCTACGAGCGCGGGGC
>DATLLB010000134.1:0-7307 GCA_035538075.1 Enhygromyxa sp. | reverse complement strand
GACTCGATCCACTCGCGTTGCTCGCGATCGGTCGGCTCGCGATGGTGCTGCGCCACCTCGAGCTGGTGTTCCTCGCCGAGCTCGAGCGCATTCGCTGACTCAATTTAGGACGGCCGGCGATGCGCCGGCCGTCCCCCCTGGCTCTCGCCGGGGGCCCCCATTCCCCAGAGCATGCTTCGCACGCCCCGGGGCCCGGGGCTCAGCGCTCCCGCTGCCCCAGGTTCGCGTGGACGATCGCGCCATTGAGCGCAGGCGCCCGCGTACCGAACACGACGATGTCCGCGACCTCCTCCGGCTCGAGCAGCCGCCCGAACGACACCATCTCGCGCACCGCCTGGGCCAAGCCGGGGCCCTGCTGCAGCATCGCCGTGTCGGTGAAGCCTGGCGCGACCATCATGCAGTGAATGCCGGTGCCGAACAGATCCTGCACGGTCGCGCGCATCAGCCCGAGCACGGCGTGCTTGCTCGTCACATAGCTCAAGCGGCTCGGTACGCCCTTCTCCGACAGGGTCGAGCCGATGAACACGATCGACGAGCCTGGCTTCATGTGGGGGATTAGCCCGGCGTTCAGCTCGGCGGCGGTCGTGACATTGAGCCGGAAGGTCCGCTCGAACACCCGCGAGTCGAAGTCCGTGGCGGTGTCGGTGGGCATCGCCGCGGCGTTGTGGATCATATGAACGTGACTGCGCTTGGGCAGGCGATCGCGGACTTTGTCCAGCGCGGCCGCCACGGCCTCGGAGCTGCCGAGATCGACCAACATGCTCTCGACCGTGTCGACCGGGCAACGTCGACGCGCCAAGCTGATCACACGGTAGTCGAGATCGGCGAAGCGTTCGACGATGGCGAGCCCGATCCCGGCGCTACCACCGGTGACGATGACCGTCGGTCTGTCGCTCATGTCGAGAGGCTACCCCCGGTGTTCGCTTCGGTCGATGGTACGAGGCGCATCGTGCTCGAGGATGTTGTGTCGGATCGCGAGCGATCGATCCCGCGTCGCGCCTACGCAGTTCGCACTCAGCCCTCGCGCGGGAACGCTTCGACCGCAGCGCGAATGGCCTCGGGCTCCATGCTGGCCAGAATCTCGCTTGGATAGGCCCGCTCGAACCGGCGCAGGAAGGCGCCGAGCTGCGGGCCGTCGAGGCCGATCCACTCGCGGACCAGTGCACCTCCAAACTTGGAGCGCAGCGCGGTGGCCTCGCCCTCGCGCGCACGCTCCTGCGCGAGCGCCTGCGTCAGCTCGGCCTCGGGGAATGCTGCGTCGATTCGATACACATAGGCATCAGGCCCGTGCAAGTAGTCACACGTCTTGCGAATGGCCTCGGCTTCGAGCCAGGCGATGAACCGAGCCATGGTTGGGCGCGATCGGGCGCGACGCTCGGTCGTGCGATCCTGGTCCTCATAGGGCGCGACCGAGAAGTAGGGTGAAGCGACCACCCACGCGAACATGTCCTCCAGCCGATCGAAGCCGGCTTGCCAGGCCGCGACGTCGAGCTCGAGGAAGGCGAGGATCCGCGGCCAGTCGCGGCTGATCAGCAGGTCGCGTTTGTAGCTCGGCTGCGTCTCGCGACGAAACACGTAGTGCAGCCCTTCTTCGCCGTACTTGAGCCCGAGCCGGCGGAAGATCTTGCCGATCAGGTTGCCGAGATCGTTGAAGGACAAGTAGTTGTAGGTCGCCTCGAGCAGCTCCGGCGAGCGCACGAAGTAGTCGACCTGGAAGTTGCTGACCACCGTCGAGTACACGTGCCCGACGCTCTTGCTCTGCTCGACGCCGAGCCCGGTCGCGATCGCCTCGCAGAAGCGCTCCCAGCCGCCGAGCGCCTCGATCGCCGCGGTCGAGACGACCACGTCGAGATCGCCGAAGTCGGGCTTGCTCGCGTAGTAACGCGGGATCCGGTAGCCGTCGCCGAGCAGCCCGTCGAGGCACGCTCGCACTTCGCCCTCGATCACCAAGTACTCGGCCCGTGGCCGACGCCCGAGCTTGAAGAGGTTGCCGCCCATTTCTGCTCACTGACTCGCGCGCGGGAACTCGATCGGATCGATCTGCAAGAACGCGTCGGTGTAGTCGTAGCCCGCCCGCTCGATCACCAGCAAGTGCGTGCCCGCGCGCAGGCTCATGCTGACCCGCTCGCCGCCATGCACGATCGGGTGCTCGCGGCGACCGCTGAGCTTGGGGTGGAAGAAGTCGACCACGCGGCCGCTCGATCGCTCGCGGCGGACATCGACCACGGTCACGCGCACGTCCGCAGGCGCGCGCAGCTCGACCTCGACCACCTGCGGATCTTCGAGGACGACTCGCAGCGTGCGGTACATACCCGGCGAGGCGTCAGCCAGGGGGCCAAATGTGGTGTCCTCGTCGCAGCGCAGCGAGACGTCGTGGAAGCGGCGGTCGCTGACCAGCGCGACGTCGTCCTCACGCAAGCCCGGATAGAACACGCTCGCGCGGGCCTCGTAGTCGGCCTCGACGTAGTCGAAGTCGAAGCCGGTGAAGCGCTCGAACACCTGCTCGAGGTCCGGCGGCCCGGCGCCCGAGACCACGACCTCGGCGATGCCCCGCGTCGAGCCGCTGCCGTACTCGCGGTAGACGTAGGCCATGAAGTGGGCGGCGACCTCGTAGTCGAGCTCGCCGAAGCGGTAGTCGGTTGGCGACAGCCACAGCAGCTCGCTCGGCGAGGGGCGCTGGTCGAGCTCGTCGCGGTGGTAGGCGCCAACCCCCGAGAACAGCTCGGCGAGCGCCTCCTCGAGGAAGTAGTTGGTGGTCGCCTCCGCGTTGAGCACCGCGTGCACAATCTCGTGGCTGGCGCTCTCGCCCGTGCCGACGATCACGCGCGTGCCCGGGTAGTAGCAGCCCAGCGACCCATCGCTGCACCAACTGTCGAGATCCTCCGTAATCCAGTAGAACCTGATCCGTTCGCCGAAGGGGACGGACCGGGCGAGTGCAGACTCGACGAAATCCAGATGATCTTCGAAGTGGGCCAGCGTGCCTGCACAGATCGGATGATCGAAGTCGGGCGCGATCTCGAAGTGCTCGGTTTCGTAGGCGACCTCGGGGATTTCCCGGCAGCCAGCCAGCACGAGTAGCGCGAAGGGCAGGGCTGTGCGCGCTCGTGTCATGCGGCCTCCTGCTCGCGCTCGAGCGGCCGGCGAGCGCGAGCGGTCCGGTGTTTCATGATCCGCGCTGGGCCGATCGCTGGGAGCACCTCGATCCGCGCCCGCGCAACTTCTTGATGATCGAGGCCACCACGCTCGGCGACTTCGCGGGTGTCGACATCGGCTATCGCCGCGCCGTCGGCCGTCACTTCAGCCTCGGGGCCATGCTCGAGTACGCCTACCCGAATCCGGGCTACGGCCAGCTGCAGGGCTTCGGCCACACGCTCGAGGCCGTGGTGTGGGTCAAGCGGCCGTGGACGGGCGTCTACTTCGCGGGCAGCTTCACCGTCGGTCATCAGTTCGTGTTCTCGCTGCCCGAGCTGCGCACGATCGCGCTGGGTGGCGGGGCGGCGATCGGCTGGTCGTGGGACTTGACCCCGCACATCGACGTCGGGTTCTCGGTCGGGCTGCGACGCATGGGCATCGTCGAGCGCTCCACTCAGATCTGCACGGTGCCGAGGCAGTGCATCTTCGTGGCCGAAGGCTTTGAACCGCGCTTCACGCTGACCTTCGGCTATCGCTTCTGAGCCGGGCACCGATCGAGCCTACGCCAAAGAGGGTCCCGCCTTACAAGTCCATCATCGGCCAGCGCGAAGTTCGCGGTGGCCTAAAGTCCCGCCAAATAGTTCTTGAGCGGAGTTCTGCACGCTCGTAGCATCGCCGCGATGCTGGTGAAAAAGCTTTCGTACCTGGGATTCGTGACCCTGTTCGTCTTGGGAGCATGCGGCGACGAGGATCCGAGCGGCGAGGGCGAGACCGGCACGGCCGGGACCGAGGCCGGCGACGGGGACGGCGATGGCGACCCGACTGGCGACGGTGATGGCGATGGCGATCCAACCACCGGCGATGGTGATGGCGACGGCGATCCAGCCACCGGCGATGGCGATGGTGATGGCGATGGCGACCCAACCACCGGCGACGGTGATGGTGATGGCGACGGCGATGGCGATCCCGGCAACCCGCTGCCCGACGCTCCGATCGGCGAGTGGCTGTACGTCGAGATCGACGGCATGGTCTGCCGCGACGGATCCCCGGCCGGCGTCGCGGTGCGCTACGCCGAGAACTCCGACTTGCTCGCGATCTACATGGAAGGCGGCGGCGCCTGCTTCAACGCGTTCAGCTGCCTCGCCAACCCGTCGAACATCGCGCCCAACAAGTTCAACCCGGGTCCGTACGGCGGCTTGTTCGACAACGAGAACCCCGACAACCCGATGATGGAGTACAACTTCATCTACTTCCCGTACTGCACGGGCGACGTGTTCTTCGGCAGCCAGCCCAACGGCAACATCCCGGGCGGCCCGCAGAACCAGCAGTTCGTCGGCCACAGCAACGTCCTCATCGCGCTCGAGCGCATCGCCGACACCTTCCCCAACGTCGCCGACGTGGTCGCGACCGGCGAGAGCGGCGGTGGCTTCGGGGCCGCGTCCAACTACGACACCATCGCCAGCTTCTTCCCCGACAACGACGTGATCCTGATCGACGACTCCGGCCCGATCTTCCGCGATCAGTACCTCGCGCCGTGCCTGCAGCAGCAGTGGCGCGACGTGTGGAACGTCGACGCCTCGCTCCCGCAAGACTGCACCGCGTGCTTCGGCGCCGACGGTGGCGGGCTCTACAACTACCTGACTTACGTCCAGCAGAAGTACCCCAACGCGCCCAAGGGCCTGATCTCGTCGCACGCTGACTCGACCATCTCGAGCTTCTTCGGCTTCGGGGCCAACAACTGCAACGCGATCTTCCCGAGCTTTCCGGAGTTCCAGGAGGCGCTCTACGACCTGCGCGACAACGTGCTGACCGGGCCGGACTTTGGCACCTACTACAAGACCGGGAACTCGCACACGTATCTGAGCGGGGACGAGTACTACAACCTCACGGTCGACGGGGTGGTGCTCTCGGATTGGATCGCCGACATGATGGCCGGCGACGTCACGCACGTGGCCCCGTAGCCCGCTCATAGGGGGCTGCTATGCCCCCGTTTTCCCGCGTTCAGCCGCCCCCAGCCGCTGCGCTGATCGAGCGCCCCGCTTCGTGCGACCATCCACCTCGGAGGGGACCTCAGGATGGATCGACTCGACTATTCACCGAGCAAGCGGCGGCTCGTGCTGCAGCTCGGCCTGCTTGGCGGCATTGGCTTGGCGTTCTTGGCTCAGCGCGATCCGGTCGCGGTCGCGGGCGGTAACGATGGGTGCTTCGAGGAGAACGACTGCACGTTCAAGAAGCCAAACTTCCTGATCGTGGTCGACTACTCGTCGTCGATGAGCGAGCTGTTCGGGATGGGCGGGCAGACTCGCTGGGAGGTGGCCGTCGACGCGCTGACGCAGCTGATGACGACCAACGGCGGGTACTTCCAGGAGAACATGCACGTGGCGTTGATGCGCTACGGACATGATCCGGATCCGGGCGCGATGGGGACGACGATCCCCGGCGACGCTTCGGGCATCGTCGATGGCCAGAGCCTGGATGTGCACTGGTACGATCCGGACTCGGCCGACAAGACCTACTTCAACTGCAACGGGCAGGACATCATCGCGTCGCTCAACGCCACGCCGCCGCCGCTGTGTCCGAACGGGCCGGGCAGCTGCAACGGCATCGGCACGTGGACCAAGGGCGCGCTCGATCACGCCAAGGTCGTGATCGGGGAGACCAAGATCGATCACCCGGAGGACGTGATCCCCGGCGAGGAGCGCTTCTACGGGATCATGGTCGTGACCGACGGCGCCTGGACGCCGGCGCAGGGCTTCCCGCAGCTGAGCCCGCCGGAGGAGAACCCGGCGATCACGGCGGCGGATCTGTGGGACAACCAGGAGATTCCGACCTACGTGGTCGCGGTCGCGGACGCGGGCAACCTGCCGTTCGCCGACGAGCTCGCGGCCGCGGGCGGGACCGGGGCCTCGATCGCGGCCGACAACCCGGCGCAGCTGTTCCAGGCGCTCGATCAGGTGGTGCAGGACATCGCCGATCAGGTGATCGTGCCCGAGTGCACGGCCGGGCTGCCGCGCGTGATGGTGTTGCTCGATGGGTCGTCGTCGATGCTCAACGTCGGCATGGCGCCGGGCGGGCCGGGGCAGACCGGTTGGGATCGTGCGCGCGGGGCCCTGGCTTCGGGCGGCAACTCGCTGTTCGACGTCGAGGTGGAGAGTGTCGGGCGACCGGTCGAGGATCTGATCCATCTCGGGCTCACGGTGTTCGGCGGCGCCAACCCGGCCGAGGAGAAGGTGCTGGTCCAGTACGGGCCGTGCATGCAGGACAACTTCGCGTGGGCGCTCGATCCCACGACCTCGTGCGAGCAGCCCGGCTGCGATGATCCGTGGGGCGGGCCGACCATCACCTGGACGTTCAAGGACGGCAGCGAGGTCGCGCCGTTCTTCGATCAGCAGACGCTCAGCCACATGCCGGCGTGTCTGCCCACGCCCAACTTCCCGATGTGTCAGGGCTCCGGCACCTTCACGCATCGCGGGCTCGAGCTGGTCGCCGACAACCAGCAGAGCTACTCCGCCAATCCGCCGCCCGGCTATCCGGCCGACGAGGACACGCAGTACGTCAACATCCTGATCACCGACGGTCAGTACAACGGCTACTCGACCGACGCGCAGGTGCAGAGCGCCCTCGAGGGGATGTTCGACGACGGCATCCCCACCTGGGTGATCGGCTTCGGCGACAACCTCGGGTCGATGGAGGCGCAGCAGCAGCTGAACAACATGGCCAGCTGGGGCTCGGGCGGGCAGGAGAACTTCTTCGACGCCGATACGCAGGCCGAGCTCGAGGTCGCGCTCGCGTCGATCATCGACGGCATCGCCTTCGATCCGTGCTGTGCGTTCAACGACTGCTCGGAGAACCCCGAGCCGACCACCGACGAGCCTGATCCGGGATCGAACGACACGTTCACGACGGATGGGAGCGCGGACGGGACCGCAGACGGGACCGCGGATGGGAGCGCAGACGGACGCGCGGATGGGAGCGCCGACGGAAGCGCGGACGGGAGCGCGGACGGAAGTGCCGACGGAAGCGCCGACGGCTCGGCGGATGGATCTGCGGACGGGACCGCAGATGGATCTGCGGATGGGACGGCGGATGGATCCGCGGATGGAACGGCCGACGGAAGCGCCGACGGGACCGCGGATGGCAGTGCCGATGGCACGGCGGACGGCAGTGCTGACGGC
>DATLLB010000133.1:0-5028 GCA_035538075.1 Enhygromyxa sp. | reverse complement strand
GCCGCCCGAATCGTCCGCAGAGTCGCCCGAGTCACCGCCCGAGTCGTCGTTGCTGCCTGAGTCACCCTCGTCGCCACTGTCGGCACCGTCGTCTCCCGGCATGCCGCCCTCCTCGACCACGATCGAGACTACCGAGCTCATCGCGGTGTTGTCCCAGCCGTCGGTCGCGACGCAGTGGATGTCGAAGGTGCCGATGGGGATGTCGGTGACGTCCCACTCGAACGGCGGCGCGCCCAAGGTCGCGCCCTCCTTGCTGCCGTTGATCCACAGCTCGACGGCATCGACCGCCTGGTTGTCGCTGGCCTGGCACTCGATCACGAAGTCGGCCCCGGGCGCGAACACGTCGCCGTCGTAGGGGTACGCGACCGTGACGCTCGGCGGCTGATCGTCGGGATCCGACGCGCCGAACATGCCCAGCAGCTCCTGATAGGAGTTCTGATAGCCGTTGTTGCAGTACTGCTGGTGCTGCTGACCGCAGACGATCCCGTTTTGGCTGACGATCTGAATGCAGTTGTTGGTGAAGCTCGGGTTCCCGCCCTGGTTGGTCGGGTTCATGATGTCCGACGAGCTGCCCACGTGCTCGAGGCCGTACGCGTGGGCGACCTCCTGGCTGATCGTGGTCGCCTGGGTGTTGGCGCCCAAGAAACCGCCGAGCTGCGACGCGCTGTGGAACGCGAACACGACGTTGTTGGCGACGTAGTTGTTGCAGTCGAGCGGCGCAATGCCGAGCACGCCGTTGCCGAACGGATGGTTGGCCGGGCCGGTCATGCACATCGTGTACGGCCCGCTCGCCGGGCGCACGTCGGTGATGACCATGTTGAACGGCGCCCAGTCGGCCATGACCGCGTCCATCACGGTCTGCCGCTGCGCCTGGGTGCCGCCGTACGATGGATAGGGACCCGAGAACCCGTACTGGCAGGCGATGATCGACGCGTTCGCCGTCGAGCTGTCGCCGCCGTTGCAGGTCAGGTTCGCGCCGTCCATGTTGACGAAGATGTAGGTCGGCCCGCCGACGGGGATCTGCGGCGGAGTCTCTGCATCGACGCCCATCTCCTCGGGAGTCAGCGGGATCGACAGGCGAGTGACCTCGCCGTCCCACAGATCTTCGGCGGTCAGGTGGGTCGCGACGTCCAGCGTCGGAGCCTCGATCGCGAGATCGTCGGCCGTCGCCGGCACGTCGCCCGGTCCTGCGACCGCCTCATCCGACGCAATGAACGCGAGCCCGACGGTCGCGCAGGCGATGACGATGGCCGAGAAACCGACCAGGCGAACACGATGCGAATGCTTCGACATGACCTACGACGCTCCAGGTCTGCGAGGATGAGCAGGGCCGGCCGGGGGGAGTGGTCGTCACCCAACTCTGAGCTGCTGAATACCAGCCAGAACCGCCAAAAAGCAACAAGATCCCAGGTCGCATGCACTCTCGCGCATGTCGAGGTGGGTCTTGGGTACGCGGATTTCAGTGGACGAAGCGAGTCACGTCAATGCCGCGCGATCGCACGCGTGCTCTGCAGATTGTCTGCAAAGCCGCGATGCGCAGGCCGACAAGCCACGCATGGCGGGCACGCTCCACCAGGGAATCCTCGCGCTGTTTCACGAAGACCCGTGGTTGGCCTTCGACATCCTCGGGATCCGGCGTCCGGTCGAGGGCACGCCCATCGATCGTCGTGGCGAGGTCGAGCGCGACGGCAAGCGCGAGTTCACGGTGCGCGAGGGCTATCCCGATCTCGTGCTCGTCCATCGTGATGCGGTCGACGAGCGGCGCGGGATCGTGATCACCGTCGAAGCGCAGAAGGCCTTCGACCAGGAAAAGCGCTGGTCGATCCCCGTCTATCAGTCGCACCTCGCGGATGATCATCACTTGTCATGCTGGGTGGTGGTGGTCTCGCTCGATCCGAGGATGTCTCGCGCGCTCCGAGAGTGGCGCCACGGGCCTCCGCCGATCGTCGACGTGCTGTTGCTCGACATCGAAACGGTGTCGAAGTCGTGGCTGGATGATGCGGCGCGACATCCGATGGCAGCCGTGCTGGCTGGCATCGTGCACGGATACGCGGGCGACCTCGACGCAGCGCGCCGCGCCTTCCACCTCACCCAAACAATGTCGAAAAAACAACGCCGACGGCATGGTATGACCGTTCTGGCGGCGGTATCCAAAGAACAACGCGAACTGCTGATCGGAGAGCTACCCGTGCAAGAACAACACGACTGGATGGACGTCGAGCGACGCAGCGGCACCTACCACTTCGGCGTCGAGGAAGGCCGCGAGGAAGGCCGCGTCGCTCTGCTGGAGCTGTTGTTCGAGTTGCTCGCGCGCCGCGGCGTCGCGGTCGATGCTCCCGGCGAGGCGCAGATCCGCGAGTGCCGAGACCTGCAGACCCTGCAGCGCTGGGCCCGACGAGCGATGGACGCGACGAGCCTCGACGAGCTGCTCGAGCGTGGCTGATCCCATCGCGGTCGCGGGCGGCACGGGCTTCATCGGCCGGCATGTCGTCGCGCGCTTGCTCGGAGCGGGACACTCGGTGGTCGTGCTCGCTAGGGGGCCGATGCCGGAGTCGCTCGCGGGTGTCGAGCTGCGTCGCTGTGATCTCGCGCGCGAGGTCTCGCCCGAGCTGCTCGCGGGCTGTCGCACGCTGATCAATCTGGTCGGGATCAAGCGCCCGACGGCGAGCTTCGGCTTCGAGGCTGCGCACGTCGAGCTGCCGCGGGCGCTCGCCGACGCAGCCGAGGCCGCGGGCGTGGAGCGGATGATCCACGTCTCGGTCGCCGGCGCCGAACGGGCGCTGCCAGGCGCGGGTCCCTACCTCGACAGCAAGCGCCGCGGCGAGCTGGCGCTGCGCGAGCGCGAGGGCGCGCTGGCGATCACGATCGTGCGCCCGTCGGTCGTGTACGGACGCGGCGACGACATGCTGCGCAACCTCGCCGACTCGATCCGCGCGGCGCCGCTGTTTCCCGCTCCGCGCTTCGGTCGAGCCGAGCTCGCGCCGATCGCCGTGGAGGACGTGGCCGAGGCCGTGCTGCGCTGCGTCGAGCGGCCCGAGAGCGCCGGGCGAGACTACGATCTCGTGGGCCCCGAACGATTGACCCTGCGCACGCTGATCGAGCGCACGGCCGCGGCTCCGAGCGTCGCGCGAGCGTGCGTGGTGGTGCCAGCTCCGGGCTTTTTGCAACGATCGATCGCCGGGCTGCTCGAGCGCATGTCCGCGGATCCGCTGATCACCCGCGCGCAGCTGGGCTTGCTCGAGGCGGGCGTGATCGGTGATCCCGAGCCGGCGCGACGCGAGCTCGGGCTCGAGCCACGGCGGCTCGACAGCGACGCGATCGAGCAAGCGCTCGCAGGCTTCGAGCCGCGGCTGCCGAGCGTGCGCTTGGTGCCGGATCCTCGCGCCGAGCGAGCGCTCGCGCGACTCGGCGGCGACTCGCCAGGCTGGGCTCTCGTGCTGTTCGGCGCGTGTGCGATCGGCGGGCTGCTCGCGGGGCCGTGGCTGATCGACGCGATCCACTGGGCCCCGCGCGGCGCGTCGCTTCGCGCCGCCTTTCTCCGCTCCGAGATCTGGCTGCGCATGGTCGTGATCGATCTGGTCCTGCTGCTCGGCGCGCTCGCATGCTTGCGGCTGCGCTGGCGCGAGCTGTGGCGGCCGACCACGATGGCCACGCTCGCGCCCGCGAGCGCGGGCGTGATCATGTGGGCCGGAGCGTTCGGCGTGTCCGCGCTGCTGGCCGCACTCGTGCCCTCGCTGTGGTCGGGCTCGGCGGAGCTCTACGGCTGGGCTGACGCGCTGCCGCTCGGGCTCGCGCTGGCGATGCTGACCGTGATCGTGGCCGGCGAAGAGATCATCTGGCGCGGCGCGCTGGGCATCGGTCTGGCCGCGCGCCTGGGCGCGTGGCCGGCCGTGGCCATCTCCGCCGCCGCGTTCACGCTCGCCCACGCGAGCATCGGCTCCCCGCTGCTGTTGCTCGCCGCCGCGCTGGCCGGCGGCGCGTGGACATGGTTGGCGATCCGCACGCGCTCGCTGTGGGCTCCGTTCGTCTCGCACATGCTGTGGGACGTGAGCTTGCTGTGGCTGACTCCGCTCGCTTGAGCGCCGCTCGAAACAGCCGCGGGCGGCTCGCGTAAAGTCCAGTCATGCACGGTACGCGAATGCCCGTGGCCTACATCCCGCACGGCGGCGGGCCGTGGCCCTTCGTCGAGCTCTCGATGGTCGATCGCAACGAGGTCGCTCTGCTGGCCGAGTACCTGCGGACGCTGCCGACCCGGCTACCGACGCGACCCAAGGCCTTGCTGGTGATCTCGGCCCACTGGGAGCAACCGGTCGCGACGCTGATGACCTCTGCACAGCCGCCGATCCTCTACGACTACTATGGCTTCCCGCCGGAGTCGTACACGATCACCTGGCCCGCGCCCGGCGATCCGCAGCTGGCCGAGCGGGTGCGCACGCTGTTGAGCGCGGCCGGCTTCGAGTCCGCGACCGACGACGCGCGGGGCTTCGACCACGGCACCTTCATCCCGCTCAAGCTCTCGTTCCCCGAGGCCGAGGTGCCGACCGTCCAGCTCTCGCTGCTGCACGACCTCGATCCCGCGCGCCACCTCGCGCTCGGTCGTGCGCTCGCGCCCCTGCGCGACGAGGGCGTGTTCATCGTCGGCAGCGGCATGAGCTACCACGATCTGCGCGGCTTCTTTGGCGGCCGCGGGCGTGCAGTCTCGGAGAGCTTCGACGCGTGGCTGAGCGAGGCCGCGACCGCCGAGCCAAGTGCACGCGATCGTGCGCTCGAGCAGTGGGAGCGCGCACCGAGTGCTCGGCAGGCGCACCCACGCGAGGAGCATCTGCTGCCGCTGATGGTGGTGGCCGGCGCGGCCGGGGACGATCGCGGCGTGCTCGGGTTTCGCGGCAGCTTCGGCGGCGCTCGGATCTCCGCGTACGAATACGGCTAAGCGAGGCTCGGCACCTGCACGACGCGGTCCTCCTCCATGCACCACGCCGTCAGCGGCCCGCCGTAGACACAGCCCGAGTCGAGCCCGATCGTCCGTGC
>DATLLB010000132.1:0-6395 GCA_035538075.1 Enhygromyxa sp. | reverse complement strand
CGATCGGGCTCGGCCTCGAGCTCGCGCACGCCGTCGAGCACCGCTCGCTCGAGCGGCTCGACCAACACCGCGAGCCGCCGCTCGAGCTCAGGTCGCACCACCGTCCTCGCCGTCGCCCTCGTCGGTCCGCTCGCTGCTCGTCCCCTCGCCCGAGTCGCGAAGCTCCCGCGCGAGCGCCTCGGCGAGGCCGTTGACGAACGCGACCGAACGCTCGCTCCCGTAGCGGGCCGCGAGCCGCACGGCCTCGGCCACGACCACGTTGCGAGGCGTGGATTGATGGGCCAGCTCGACCGCCGCGATCCGCAGGAGGTTGCGATCGACCCGATCCATGCGAGCCATTCGCCAGCGCGCCGACACGCCCTCGATGCGAGCGTCGGTCTGCGCGGCGTGATCGAGGAAGCTGTCGACCAGCCGCTGCGCGAAGCGACGCGCGTTCGGGTCGACCAAGAGCGCGGCCAGCTCGTCCGCGCCCGCGTCGAAGAACGCGTCGCCCGGTTCGATCGCCGGCGGCTCGTGCCAGAACAGCTCGACCGCCTCGCGCTCGTCGTCGGGATGCGACTCGAGGTGGCAGAGGATCCACAGCGCCAGCTCGCGCCCGCGCGCGCGGTTGCTGCCCCGGTGAGCGCCACTTTGTTCTGCGGCAGCCATCTCAGAGCTCGGCGAGAGCCTTGTACAAGCGCGCCTGCTCGACCGCAGCCATCGCTGCTTCGGCGCCCTTGTTGCCGGCCTTGGCCCCGGCGCGGTTGATAGCCTGCTCGAGCGTGTCGGTGGTCAGGACCCCGAACGCGACCGGCTTGGCGTGACGGACCCCCGCAGCGGCCAGCCCCTTCGCCGCCTCGGCGGCGATCAGATCGAAGTGGATCGTGTCGCCGCGGATCAGACAACCGAGCGCGATCACGGCGTCGAACTTGCCCGTCGCCAGCACCCGGTCGGCCAGCATCGGCAGCTCGTAGCTGCCCGAGGTCCGAAACACCACCACGTCGGCCTCGCTCGCACCGCTCCGCAGCAGCGCGTCCACGGCCCCGTCGAGCAGCGGCTCGGTGATGATCGCGTTGAAGCGCGCGACCAGGACCGCAAAGCGCAACCCGGCCGCATCCAGCGAACCTTCGACCACTCGAACTCGTGACGACGGCGCGAGCATGGGTGGTCAGATACTATGAAAACGGCGAGCAGGACAGGGCCTGCTCGCCGCTTTCATGTGCGACCGCCGGCTCGGCGGTCGCCGCGACTTCACACCTTCTTGAAGCGCTCGGACATCAGGTCGCCGAGGGTCGCTCCCGCCTCGCTGGCGTTCGCAAAGCCCTGCGCGTCCGCCAAGTCATCCTGGCGGCGGGCGCTCTTGATCGACAGGCCGATCTTGCGCTCGTTCGCGTCGAGCTGGATGACCTCGGCGCGCATGGTCTGGCCGGCCTCGAGCACCGCACGCGGATCCTCGATGCGCTCCTCGCTGATCTCCGAGATGTGGATCAGACCCTCGACGCCGGGGATGATCTCCGCGAACGCGCCGAAGTCGGTGAGCTTGAGGATCTTGACCTCGGTGACCTTGCCGATCGGGAACTCGTAGGGCACGCGGTCCCACGGGTCGCTCGACAGCTGCTTGATGCCGAGGCTGATCTTCGGCTTCTCACCGGTGTTGTCGATGTTGAGCACCACCGCCTGGACCTCGTCGCCCTTCTTGTAGAGGTCGGACGGGTGACGCACGCGCTGCGTCCAGCTCAGGTCGGTGATGTGCACGAGGCCGTCGATGCCCGGCTCGAGCTCGACGAACACGCCGAAGTCCGCGATGTTGCGGATCACGCCCTGGACGACCGTGCCGGGCGGGTACTTCTCGAGCACCTTCTCGTACGGGTTCTCCTCGAGCTGCTTCATGCCCAGCGAGATCCGGTTCTGCGAGACGTCGATGTCGAGCACCACCGCCTTGACCTCGTCGCCGAGGTTGATGATCTGCTTGGGGTTCTTGACCTGCCGCGTCCACGACATCTCGGACACGTGCACGAGGCCCTCGATGCCCTCCTCGAGCTCGACGAAGGCGCCGTAGTCCTTGATGCTGACCACCTTGCCCTGGACCACCGTGCCGGGGATGTACTTCTCCTCGGCGTTGATCCACGGGTCGGGCGTGATCTGCTTGAGACCCAGGCTGACGCGCTCGGACTCGCTGTTGAACTTGAGGACCTTGACCTTGACCTTGTCGCCGACCTGGAAGAGCTCGGACGGATGGTTGATCCGGCCCCAGCTCATGTCGGTGATGTGGAGCAGGCCGTCGATGCCGCCGAGATCGATGAAGGCGCCGTAGTCGGTGAGGTTCTTGACCTGACCCTCGACGATCTGACCCTCGGCCAGCCGGTTGAGCGTGTCGGTCTTGAGCTCGGCGCGCTCGGCCTCGAGCAGCACGCGACGCGAGAGCACGATGTTGCCGCGTCGCTTGTTGAACTTGATGATCTTGAAGTCGAGCTCTTGCCCGAGGAACGCGTCGAGGTTGCGGACCGGGCGGAGATCGACCTGACTACCGGGCAGGAACGCCTTGACGCCGCCTTGCAAGGTCACGGACAGACCGCCCTTGACGCGGGCCTGGATGGCGCCCTTGACGATGCCGTCCTCCTCCATCGCGCTCTGGATCTCGTCCCAGACCTTGCGCTTGCGGGCCTTGTCCTTCGACAGGATGACGAGCCCGTTGGGGTCTTCGGCGTGCTCGAGCAGCACTTCGGCGTAGTCGCCGATCTTCACGTCGATGTTGCCGTCTTCATCGGCAAACTCGCGCAGCGGGACCTGGCCCTCCGCCTTGAGGCCGACGTCGACGACGGCGTAGTCGCCGATGATGTCGACGACGATGCCGCGGACGATGCCGCCTTCCTTGACCTCGCTGGTATCTTGAAACGACTGCTCGAGGAGATCAGCGAAGCTCTCCTCGCTGAACTCGTGGGTGATGGGTTGTGCCATGGGGTTGCTTGAATTCCTCTCTTTGACGTCCCTCGCATGGGCTCGTCCGCGCGACGCCGATGGCGTGTTGGAAGCGAGCGAAGCCGACGTACCCGGGCCTTGGCCCTGGCTCGTCGGCACCAAAGTCGAGAGCGGGGGGAAGCTATGGAGTTCGCCCGCCGCGGTCAAGGAGCCTTTCCAGGATCTGATCCACGACCTCGCCGACGTCGAGGGCGCTCGAATCGACCAGCACCGCATCCGGGGCCCGCTGCAGCGGCGCGGTCTCGCGTGAGGAATCGCGCTGGTCTCGGCGCTGCATGTCCTGCTCGACCTGCTCCGCCGTCGCGGCCTCGCCCTTGGCCGCGAGCTCGAGGTGCCGTCGCTGCGCGCGAGTGTGCGATGAAGCCGTGAGGAAGAACTTGTGCCGTGCCTCGGGGAACACGACCGTGCCCATGTCACGGCCCTCGGCGACGCATCCGCCAGCCTCGACCGCCGCAGCGGCGATGGCGCGCTGAATGTCGAGCAGCGCCGCGCGGACCGGCGGATGAGCCGAGACCTTCGAGGCGCCTTCGGAAATTTCGGGCGTACGAATCTCGTGCGTGACCTCGAGCGGCGAGTCGATCGGGCTCACGATCCACACCTGCTGCGCCGCACCCGGCTCGCTCGGCGGGCGGAACTCGAGCCGCAGCTGCTGCGCCAGCTCGCCGAGCGCCTCCGCGTCGTCCCACGAGCTGCCGCGCAGCCGCGCGAGCAAGGCGAGGCTGCGATAGATCGCGCCCGTATCCAGCAACGTCGCGCCGAGCCGCTCCGCGATCGCGCGCGCGACCGTGCTCTTGCCCGCGCCCGCCGGCCCATCGATGACGATCAGTGGACCGGGACCACTTGGGCGTCGCGTCGGACACATCGGGGCGCAGCATAACGGCGCGCCGTGTCGAAACCCAGGCTGCGCGCACAACGGAGATCCGCGCCAGCAAACTGCCTTGCCGGGTGCGGCGCTGCTGGGGCACGCTCGCCGCTGATGGGATCCCGGCTGCCTCCGGTCCTCCTCGGTCTCGCCGTCGCGCTGACGTGCAGCGCGTGCGTGACCGTCAAGCCTCACCAACGCCAGCACCTCGCGCAACCCGAGATGAACCCGGCCACCGATGCGCTCGAGGAGAGCTACTACAGTCACGTCGAGTCGGCCCGCGAGGGCGGCTTCGGCGGTCATGGTGCCGCTGGCGGCGGCTGTGGCTGCGGCTGAGCGACGATGATCGCGACACAGCTCAGGCGCCCGCTCACGGCCCTTTGTTTTCTACTGGTGATCGTCGCGCTCGCGATGGTCCCCCGCGATCACCTGCGCGCCGAAGACCGCCTGACCCTGCGCGGCAACTACTACCGCGAGACCTCGACGCGGGTGCTGCAGCCGATGGTCACGTTCCACAAGCAGCTGCCCGACGATCGCTTCTCGCTCGAGGCCGAGTACCTGCTCGACGTCATCTCCTCGGCCTCGATCGCCTCCGGTGCGCTGCTGCTCGGCGGCGATCAGGTGTTCACCGAGATGCGCCACGAGGCCACGTTCCGCGGCACCACCAAGATCAAGGACTGGGGCGCGTCGGCCTTCTACCGCTACTCCACCGAGACCGACTACACCTCCAACATCTTCGGCTTCGGGGTCTCTCGCGAGCTTCGCCAGCGCACCATCAATCTCTCGCTCAGCTACTCGGCCAACCTCAGCCGGGTGTTTCGCATCACCAACAACATCGGCGCTCGCTCGCCGTGGAACTCGGTCGGCGACACCAACCAGCTGCAGGTCCACTACCTCGCGCTCGGCTACAGCCACGTGCTGCTGCCCACGCTGGTCGCCGGGCTCACGCTCGAAGGCACCTACTCCGAGGGCCCGCAGGACAACCCCTATCGTCGCGCTCGCAACGGCTCGCCCGAGCTGCACCCGTGGGTCCGCAAGCGGCTCGCGCCCTCGGGCTGGCTCCGCTACGCGCTGCCCAAGGCGAGGATGGTGCTCGAGCCGCACTATCGTTTCTACGCCGACGACTGGGGCTTGCTCGCCCACGCCATCGACGCCCGCGTGCACTTTCGCCCGCATCGCGACCTGCACCTGCGCCTGCGCTATCGCTTCTACACGCAGAACGAAGCCGTGTTCTGGCGCGACGACGGGGTCTGGGAGACCGGCTATCCGTACCGCAGCGACGATCCGAAGATGGACGATTTTCGCTCGCACACCGCCGGCCTGCAGGTGGTGTGGCACCTCGATGGCCTCGCGAAATTCGAAGGGTTACGATGGCTCTCGGGTGCCTGGATCGAGGCCAACTACAACCACGTGTTCGTCCGCTGTGACGAGCTGTCCGCGACGTGCCTCGATCAGGACTTCGGCTACGGCACCGTTCGCTCGACTCGCTACGGCGATCAGCGAGTCGGCAACCTGGCCTTCTCCCTCGCGTTTTAGCCTCGCGATCGCACTACTGCTCGGCGCATGCGGTGATGATCGCGACCGCGAGCGCGACGTGGTCGCACGCATCGAAGCCCCCGGCGGCGTGCTCGAGCTCGATCGTCGCGTGGTCGAGCAGCTCGCCGAGCGCGACGACCTGAGCGAAGCCGAGGCCCGCGAGCGCGCGCTCGATCGCCTGCGCTACGTGGCCGCCCGCCGCGAAGAGCTGGCCGAGCGTCAGACCCCGCCCGAGCACCCCGACGAGCTCGATCCGGCCCGCCGCGAGCACCTCGAGCGCGCCGCGTTGGTGCGGCTGTGGATGCGCGAGGTGTTCGAGCCCGCACACACGGCCGCGAGCATCCCCGATCGCGTCGTCGCCCAGAACATGGCCGACCCCTCGCGCACGCGTCGGCTCTTTCACCCCGAGCTGTGGTTCATCTGTCAGGCGCTGATCGTCCCGTCCGAGAAAGACCAGGACGGCCGCAACCGCAAGCCGCCGAGCGAGGGCGAGGCCGCGGCGCGCTGGCAGGCCGACGCCGGTCGGGCGTTCGCGCCGCTCGTCGCTCGCGTCAAGGCCGTCGCCGACGATCTGTTCGGCAGCCAGGACTGCGGCGTGCTCGGCCGCATCGTCGGCGCCTCCGAGCGCAAGCTCGACACCGACAGCGGCGCGCTGACGATCCGCTTCGAGGCCTTCGCGATGGTCCCCGATCAAGCCGAGCAGAGCTTCGACGCCGTGTGGCTCGAGCAGGTGACCGCGCGCCGCGAGCCGCATGTGGTCGGACCCTTCGCCACGCAGTTCGGCCTCCACCTCGTCGTGGTCAGCTCGATCGAGCCGGCCAAGCTCGCCGACGGCTCGCTCCCGCCCGAGCAGCTCGCGGCCGCCCGCGAGGCCGAGCTGCGCGGCCACATCGAGGAGGCCTGGCGCGCCGATCAACTGCAGCGAACGCTCGCCGAGGCGCGCGAGCGTCGAGTCGTGCGCGTCGCGACGGAGCTCGAGTGAGATGGACGCCGAGCAGCCGCCGCTCACGTCCGACTTGCCGGACCCTTGCGTCGCCGA
>DATLLB010000131.1:0-3437 GCA_035538075.1 Enhygromyxa sp. | reverse complement strand
ATCGCGGCGCAGCAGCTCGGCGACCTTGCGCCCGTAGAACCCGAACCCGCCGATGACCAGGACGCGCGCCATGTCGGGCGGCACATACCATGCGAGACTGAGCCGGTGCCACGCTCGAGCGCGCTCGTCGTCTTGCTGGCTGTGTTCGCGCCCACCTGCGGTGGCACGCACACGTCCGCGCCGCCCTCCGACACGTCGAGCGAGAGCGCAGGCGTGAGCACGACCGACGCGAGCACGACCAGCGAAGCGGAGAGCGGCGACGCGGGCAACTCGAGCTCGACCGACACGAGTGACACGACCGACACGACCGACACGACCGACACGACCGACGCGAGCACGGGCGACGGCGACGGCGAGCCGCTGAGCGTCGAGGTGCTCGAGCTCGCGTACGGCGACGATCCTGCGCAGACGCTCGACCTCTACCTCCCGCAGCCGCGCCCGCCCGCGCCCGTGGCCGTCGTCGTGCTCGCCCACGGCGGCCTCTGGCAAGCCGGTGACAAGCTCGCGCTCGCGTACCTGTGCGAGTCGCTGGTCGAGAGCTCGCAGGGCCAGCTCGCCTGCGCGAGCATCAATTATCGGCTCAGCCAGTCGCTCGGCGGCGTGTGCCGAGGCGCGGGCGTCGACGCCTACGTGCAGCAGGTCCACGACCTCGCGCACGGCTACGCGCTACTGCAAGCCCAAGCCCGCACGCACGACCTCGATCCCACGCGCATGTTCGTCGGAGGCCACAGCGCGGGCGGCCACCTGGCCCACACGCTCAACCTACGCTGGTCGGAGTTCTCGGCCGCGTGCACGAACGGCTGCACCGCGCCGGCCGGGGCGATCGGTATCGAGGGCATCTACGATGTCGCCGCCTGGAATGCCTACGACGCGCAGTTCTGGAACGGCGCGTTCGCCTGTGCCACGCGCAAGGCTTTCGGCGGCGCTCCCGATTCGGCGACGCCGTGCATCGACGCGCAGCATCAAGTGCCGTGCTGGTCGATGGGTTCGCCCACCTGGCTCGCGCAGCAGAGCGTCACGCTCGGCCTTGTGCCGGTCGGTGACGCGTTGATCATCCACTCGCCCGGCGACGACTGGGTCGACATCGCCGAGGCTCCAAACTTCGGCGCGGCCATGTCGACAGCGTTCCCGGGCCTCAGCGTGATCGCTTCGTACGACGGCACCTGCGGAAACAGTACGCACGACAACGTGCTCGGCGAACCTGCGCTCGCGAGCTGCATCATCAACTTCATCGCCTCGAACGGAGCGTCCATCTGACCTGGTAGAGTCTCGGTCATGCGTCGTTGTTCGCTCGTCGTCGGTCTGATCGTCCTCGCCTCGAGCCCTCGCGCCGCGCAGGCCTCACCCTGCGATGATCCGCAGCCGGCTTGGCTGATGTGCGAGGACTTCGAGCAGGGCGGCCTCGGCTGGCAGGCGTGGTTCGAGCAGTCCTCGTTCAGCGAGTGCAACGGCTGCCCCGACGGGCAAAACAATCCCGACCGCATCCTGCTCGTCGAGGACCCTGCGGTCGCGCACGACGGCGATTGGTCGCTGCACATGCCCGCGGCGGCGGCTGCCAATTACAACGGCGCGTCGCTGAGCTACCGCAGCTGTAACGGCAGCAACCAGCAGGGCTGCATGCTGACCGGTCACGACGAGCTCTACTTTCGTGCGTGGGTGAAGCTGGCCGCCGATCATCAATATGTGCATCACTTCCTGTCGATCGCCGGCACCCAGCCCGACGATTATTGGGGTGCCGACGGCAACGCCGGCTGTCGACCCAACGGCTACCGCGCGGCCGGGACCACGCTCGACTTCAACACCGACCACGAGCTGTTCTTCTATACCTACTTCCCCGGCATGAGCTGCGACATGGGTGGGTATTGCAGCGGCGACTATGCGCAGAGCATCTGTGACGGCTGTGCGCAGAAGGACATGCCGTGTGAGAACGGGCTCGAGTGTTGTTGGGGTAACCATTTCTCGCCCGATCCGCCGGTGGTGCTCGCCAAGGATCAGTGGGTGTGTCTCGAGCTCCACATGCACATCAATACGCCGGGCGTGGCCGACGGCACGATGTCGTTTTGGGTCGACGATCAGCTCGCGCTCGAGCAGACCGGCATGCACTGGCGCGACGTCGAGGAGCTGCAGCTCAACAAGGCGTGGCTGCAGCACTACATCGACGACGGTGACGCGGACCAGCCCAATCGCGTGTGGTTCGACGACGTCGTGGTCAGCACCGAGCGGGTTGGTTGCGGCACGACGGAGCCGGGCGATGGCGATGGCGATCCGGGCGATGGCGATCCGGGCGACGGCGATCCGGGCGACGGCGATCCAGGTGATGGTGACGGCGATCCAGGTGATGGCGACGGCGATCCGGGCGACGGAGATGGCGACGGCGACGGCCCCAGCCCGCAGGAGATCGCCGAGGTCTGCGAGCGCTGGAACATCGATCGAGCCGACCTCGCCGAAGGCAGCTGGAACGGCTCGGTCAACAGCTGCACTCCGGCGGACATGGACGCAGCCTGGCGCGCCCGCAGCCTCACGCAGATCAACCTCTATCGCTTCCTCGCCGACCTGCCGCCAGTCGTGACCTCGCCCGACCGCGACGCCAAGGCGCAAGCGTGCGCTCTATTGATGCACGCCAACGGAGCGCTGAGCCACAGCCCGCCGACCGACTGGGCGTGTTGGACCGGCGAAGGATCCGAAGGTGCGGGCAACTCCAACATCGCAGGCACGGCCGCGGTGGTGGCCGTCGATCTGTACATGGTCGACACCGGTAACGCCTCGACCATGGGTCACCGCCGCTGGATCCTCTCGAACTCGCTGGGCCCGACCGGGATCGGCTCGACCGACGGGTACTCGTGCATGTGGACGCTCGGCGGCAACGGCAACGCGGGCAAGCAATGGCTGGCTTGGCCGCCGCCCGGCGTGTTCCCGGCTGCGGCGGTCAATCCGCTGTGGTTCGGCGGCGGCATCGACGAGACCGGCTGGACGATCCAGAGCGACGAGCTCTCGCTCGATGGTGCATCGGTCAGCATCACCGCCAACGGCCAGACGCTGCCGGTCACGATCACCAACCTCGCTGGCGGCTACGGCAGCGCGAGCGCGATCTCGATGATCCCGATGGGCTGGACGACCACGGCGGGGACCAGCTACCACGTCGAGGTCACCGGTGCCGGTGCGCCGATCAGCTATGACGTCCACGTCGTCGACTGCGGTTGAGCTGAGCTTCGTCGTCGGCTGCTGGCTGACGCTGGGCTGCGGTCTCGTGGTCGGCGGCGATCCGCTCGACGAGGACGACGCGATCGCCAATGACATCGCCGAGTACGAGGAGCTGACCGCGACGCTCGAGGACGATCGCACGCAGGCGCTCGACGATGCGGTCACCGACATCACGACCGCGGGCCCGTGGTTGGCGTGGCTCGACGGGCAGACGCTCGGCCTGCGCCGCTACCCCG
>DATLLB010000130.1:0-4585 GCA_035538075.1 Enhygromyxa sp. | reverse complement strand
CCGACGCTCGAGCGAGCGCGCGACCACGATCTTGCCGGTGCCGGAGCGGCCGGTCATCCACAGCACGGCGGGCTTTTGATTGAACCGGGCGCCGCGTTCGGTCGAGACCAGCGCGCGAGCGACCGCGCGGCCGTCGTCCTGATAGTCCTCGCCGTGACCGCGGATCATGCCCGCGGCGATGGTCACGTTGCTGACCCGATCGATGACGATGAACGAGCCCGCGGTTTTGTCGCTGTCGTAGCGATCGAGGATCAGCGGGCGGTTGAGGCTCAGCGTCACGTCGCCTACGTCGTTGAGCGCGAGCGTCTCGGCCGGGACCTTGGCGAGCGTGTCCATCTCGATCCGGTGATCGACGGCGACGATCGAGCCCGAGACCAGGTTGGTGGTGTGCTTGATCAGGTACTGGCGGCCAGGCTCGAGCGGGATGTCGTGCATCCACACCAGCGTGGCCTGGAGGCGGCGTGAGACGTGCAGGTGGTTGTCGACGCGGGTCAGCACGTCGCCACGGCTGATGTCGATCTCGTCGGCGAGCGTGAGCGTGACCGACATCGGCGCGAACGCTTCGCCGAGATCGCCGTCCCAGCTGACGATGCGCGCGACCTTGCTGGTCTTGCCCGAGGGCAGCACCTTGATCTCGTCGCCTCGGCGCACGCGGCCGGACGTGATGGTGCCGGCGTAGCCACGAAAGTCGAGATCGGGGCGCAGCACCAGCTGGACCGGGAACACCAGGCGATCGTCGTCGGCGCTGCTGCGGACCTCGGCGGTCTCGAGGTGCTCGAGCAGCGACACGCCCGAGTACCACGGCGTCCGCTCGCTGCGAGTCACGACGTTGTCGCCCTCGAGCGCGCTGACCGGGAAGAACACGACCTTCTCGAATCGGAGCGGGCTGGTGAACTGGCGGAATTCGGCGACGATGGCCTCGTACTTGGCCTGATCGAAGCCGACCAGATCCATCTTGTTGACGGCCACCAAGAGCTGCGGGATGCCGAGCAGGTTGGCAATGTAGGCGTGGCGCCGCGACTGCTGCAGAACCCCGAGCCGCGCGTCGATCAGGATCACCGCGGCGTCGGCCGTCGAGGCGCCGGTCGCCATGTTGCGGGTGTACTGCACGTGCCCGGGCGTGTCGGCGATGATGAACTTGCGGCGCTTGGTCGCGAAGTAGCGATACGCGACATCGATCGTGATGCCCTGCTCGCGCTCGGCGACCAAGCCGTCGGTCAGGTTGGCGAAGTTGATGACCTGATGTCCGCCCTGCTCGACGGTGGTGACCGCGGCGAGCTGATCATCGAACACGCCGCCGGTCTCGTAGAGGAGTCGGCCGATCAGCGTGGACTTGCCGTCGTCGACCGAGCCGATGGTCACGAAGCGCAGCAGGCTGCGGCTCTCGTAGTCTCCCAAAAATTCCAGGATCTCGGCGTCCTGCTCGGCCGCTGGAGGGATCGTCGCGACCAGGCTCGAGACCGGGCGCGTGTCGTCGGCCGGCGGCTGGCTGGGAAATGGCGGGCTGCGGTGGTCGATGGCCATCAGAAGTACCCCTCGCGCTTCTTCTTCTCCATCGAGGCGTCGGCGTCGCGGTCGATCACTCGACCGGCGCGCTCGCTGACCTTGGTGGTCAACATCTCGTGGATGATCTGCGGGACCGTGACCGCGGCGGACTCGACCGCGCCGGTCAGCGGGTAGCAGCCGAGCGTGCGGAACCGGACCAGCTTCTGCATCGGCTGCTCACCCGGACGCAGCGGCAGGCGATCGTCGTCGACCATGATCAGCGTGCCGTCGCGCTCGACCACCGGGCGCACCGCGGCGTAGTAGAGCGGCACGATCGGGATCCGTTCGAGGTGGATGTATTGCCAGACGTCGAGCTCGGTCCAGTTGGACAGCGGGAACGCGCGGATGCTCTCGCCCTTGAAGTGACGGCCGTTGTAGAGGCGCCACAGCTCGGGCCGCTGGTTCTTGGGATCCCAAGCGTGCTTGCGATCGCGGAAGCTGTAGACCCGCTCTTTGGCCCGCGAGCGCTCTTCGTCGCGCCGGGCCCCGCCGAACGCCGCGTCAAAGCCATGCTTGGTCAGCGCGGCCTTGAGCGCGTCGGTCTTCATGATGTCGGTGTAGGCCGGCCCGTGATCGAAGGGGTTGATGCCGTCGCGGACCCCGTCTTGGTTGGTCTCGACGATCAGATCGAAGCCGCACTCGCGACACATCTGATCGCGGAAGCGGATCATCTCGCGAAACTTCCAGGTGGTGTCGATGTGCATCAACGGGAACGGCAGCTTGCCGGGCCAAAACGCCTTCTGGGCGAGGCGCAGCATCACCGCCGAGTCCTTGCCGATCGAGTACAGCATCACCGGCTTCTCGAGCTCGGCGACGACCTCCCGGATGATGAAGATGCTCTCGGCCTCGAGCTGGCGCAGGTGCGTGAGTCGACGGGCGTCCATGCGGAGCGCGGAGCATAGACGGTGCGCTCGCGCAGGGGAACTGTCGAGGCGTTTATTCGGATGTCTACCGGGAAACTCGAACCGCGAAGCTCGGCTACTTTCGCGCAGATTCGTGGATTTTGAGCAGCGAGGCGATTGTTTTTACTGCTCGTAGAGAGATTTTAATCGTCGACGACCGCGTCGGCCTCGATCTCGATCAGCAGGTCGCCGCGGATCAGCCGCGAGACCTCGACCATGGTCGTCGCCGGAGGGTGATCCGCGAAGCGCTCCGCGTGCGCGCGACCGAAGTCCTCCCAGCGATCGATGTCGGTCACGAACATCCTCGTGCGGACCACGTGCCGCAGCTCGGCGCCGAGTTGGCGCAGGGCCGCGTCGATGATCTCGAGGCAGCGCTTGGCTTGAGCATGGCCGTCACCGGGCGCGTGGGTGCTGCCGTCGGGATCGATCGCGACGGTGCCGGTCACGAAGATCTGGGTGCCGGTTCGCAGCGCGCGGCAGTAGCCGACGCGCGTCTCCCAGGGGGCGCCTGTGTGTACGCGAGTGCGGGGCATACGAGAGCGTTGCTTTACCACGACGGTGATCCGCCTGAATGTCTTGCGCTTGCCCTCGCCCGCACGGCTACCCGATGATGAATTGGTCTGACGGTGCGACGGTTCGAGCACAGGGGATGGAGAGCGGCGACCTTTTGGGAAGTCGAGCGCCACGATGAGCGTGTGATCGTCCGGCAGGGCAAGATCGGCAAGGCGGTCCGCGATCGCATCACACAGCTCGACAGCCCCGAGGCCGCCGCGCGCTGGGTCGACAAGCACGTCGCGCTCAGGCTCGCGCGCGGCTACGTCGAGGTCAGCATCGCCGATCCGCGCGATGCCTGCCCGCACCACAGCCGGCACCCCGAGCTCGAGGCGGCGATCCTCGCCGACCCCGATGACCTTGGCGCGTGGGCGGTCTACTTCGACTGGCTGCAGAGCCTCGGCGATCCCTGGGGCGAGCGAGGGCAGCTCGCGATGGCGCGCGAGCAAGCCCACGGCGCGAACGCCCGCGCGCTGGCCGGGCAACTCGAGCAGTTCGACGCGGCGCACCAGCGCGAGCTGTACGGCGAGGGCATGGCGGTGCTGATCAGCGAGCGGATGCTCGACGACTTCGTCCGCACGAAGTCGCGGTTCGGGATGATCCTCGCCGCCGAAGTCCACGAGCCCGGCCATCCGCCACCAAGCTTGGCCAAGTTCTCGACCGCGCTCTCGGTCCTGCTAGGCTCGCCCGCCGCGCGGCTACTGGGCGAGCTCGCGATCGAAGCCCACGATCTCCGCCGCTCGGCGACAGCGATCGCGATGGCCTACAATCTCGAGTCGCTGCGTCGACTCCGGCTGGGTCAGCCAGGCTCGAGCAGGACCGCAGGCGGGCCTATCGGCGACATCCGAACGCTGCTCGTGGCCGCGCCGAACCTCGTCGATCTCTGCCTCCGCGGCGGCCAGATTCTGCTCGGGGAAGTCGAGCATCCGCGGCTCGAGTCGCTGTTCATTCACACCTCGGGCATCTCGCGGAGCTCGCTCGAGCGGCTCGTGAACTGCAAGCTGCCCGCGCTGCGGCGCCTGACCGTGTGGTTCGGCTCGCGCGACGGTCGAGTCAACGAAACCGCCGAAGCCCTCGCGCCGCTGCTCGTCGGCGACGGCCTTCCGGGGCTCGAGCTGCTCGGGCTCGGCAACTCCGGGGCCCAAGACGAGATCGCCGAGTCCCTCAGCCACGCCGCGATCCTCGACCGACTCCGGATCGTCGACATGTCACGCGGCACCATGACCGAGCTTGGGGCGCGGTCGATCCTGAAGAGCGCCGCCCGCTTCCGCCGACTCGAGCGCCTCGATCTGCGCGACAACTACCTGACCGCGCAGGACTGCGCCGCGCTGCGCTCGGTGTTGGGCGACGTGGTGCTGCTCGACTCGCAACGCACACCCCGAGACTGGAGCACTGTCCTCGACGACGACGCCGTCGAGGACTACGAGCCGATGCTCGACGAGCTCGACCTCGTCGAGCATCGGGCTGCTCAGCCGTCGAGCAGCAGCGAGACCAAGTAGCCCCGGCCAACGCAATCTGGGCCGGTAGAGGGATCGGCGTCGGGGGGTCCGCGTCTATCGCCGCCGAGATGTTGCCTTGTCCAAATT
>DATLLB010000129.1:0-7196 GCA_035538075.1 Enhygromyxa sp. | reverse complement strand
CACGATCGGTGCCCACCCGCTCGGCTGGGATCGGATCGCCACGTTGGAGCTGCTGCTCGACGCGAGTCGGCTCGCGCACACGCCTGGACATGCATTCGGGAGCGAGCGCTCGCCCGACGAGCGCGCCGCGTTGCTCGCGTATCTGCGCACGCTCTGAGCACTCGACTTTGCCGGCCGAATGCACGACCATTTCGGAATGTCGCGTGTACATGTCGCTACGCTGTTGAGCCTGTTCACCCTCGCTTGCGTCAAGGACGACGGCGATCGCACCTCCGCTGCCTACGAGTCGCTGACGACCGGTCCCGGCGACGGCGACGGTGATACGACCACCGGTGACGGTGATGGCGACGGTGATGGCGATGGCGATGGCGATGGCGACCCGACCACCGGTGATGGCGACGGTGACGGTGACGGCGATCCAACCAGCGGTGACGGTGATGGTGACGGCGACCCGACCTCCGACACCGACGATCCCAACGAAGGCTGCACCGACGGCGACTCGGGCAACGCACCGTTCGAGGACGAGGGCGTCTACCAGAGCCCCAGCGAGGACGATCCGCACGGCGGCTTCGTCCCCGACGAAGACTTCGGCGGTGGCGGAGACGAGTGCGACATCTTCGTGCAGGACTGCCCCGTCGACGAGAAATGTGTCCGCTATGCCAGCAGCGGCGGCGGCTGGGATGCCAACAAGTGTGTGCCCGTGATGGGCGACGGGATGGTCGGTGAGGCCTGCCTCTGGGGAGGCATCATCGAGGCGACCGACGACTGCGACGAGAACTCCGCCTGCTGGAGCGTGAACAATCAGGGCATGGGCACCTGCACCGCCTTTTGCGAGGGCACGCCAGAGGCCCCGGTGTGCCCCGAAGGTACCGCGTGCATTCAGGGCAACAGCGAGTCGATCGCGTTTTGTGTGAGCGGCTGCAACCCGCTCACCCAAAACTGCCCCGACGGCGAGGGCTGCTACTGGGGCGGTAGCTCGTTCACCTGCACGTCCACTTCGTCGGACATCGGGCTCGGCGAGTCGTGCGGGTTCATCAACGATTGCGCCGCGGGCTCGATGTGCGTCACCGGCCAAGCATTGCCGGAGTGCGACGGCGTGAACTGCTGCGCCGAATTCTGCGATCTCGACTGTGGCGCCGGCACCTGCTCGCAACCTGGCACCACGTGCGTGGCCTTCTTCGACGGCAACGCGCCGGTCGGCTCCGAAGACATCGGCGTCTGCATCACCAACTGAGTTGATCAGACCGCGCCGGCCAGCTTCGCGCCGCTCGAGCCGGCCGCGAAGCGCCGCGCGTCCTCGACCGCGTCGAGCAGCTCGTCGACCGGGGCGTTGTCCTGATAATCGTCATTGAGCCATGCATAGCGCAGCAGCCCGCCTGCTGCGACCACATGCGCGGCTCCAAACACGAATGGATGGGGTCCGGTCTTGCCCTGCATCTCGCCGTCGAGCACCGCTCGCGCGGCGGCGACCAACACCTTGGGCTTGAAGATTCCATACGGAGGACCGCGCTTGGCTCCGATGATCTCGTGCGTCGTGAGGTGCTTGTCGACCAGCACCGAGAACGGAATCTCGTGCTCCTGCACGAACGCGGCCGCGTACTGGCGCCCGCCAGTCCCGATAGCCACGACCCGCGCGCCGAGGGCCTCGAACTGCGAGTTGGCCTCGCGCAGACCGGCGGCGTAGTGCCTGCACAGGATGCAGCCGAAGTGGCGCAGGTGCACGAGCACGACCGTCTGCTCGGCCCACAGCTCGCGCAGCTGCTGCTCGCGCCCCTCGGCATCCGGCAGCGAGACCGCGGCGAGGTCGAACACGAGCTCGGAGGAGTGCTGAACCCTGGCCATCGCCGTGCCGGTACGCGGCAGGCGACCGGCGGGATCGCCAGCTTCGTTCAGCCCTGCTCGGGCACCGCAAACACGCGAGCGAGATAGCTATTGGGCTCGGGCTCGAGCCCGGCGCCGTCCTCGACCTCGGCGAGCCGTTTGGCCAGCCGCTGCTTGAACTCGAGCTGCATCTGCCGGGCGATCTGCACCCGCTGCGCCTGCGGTGAGCCGGCGCCATGCAGCGACTCGGTCAGGTACCCGACGGCGTTGCGTCCGAGCGTCATGTTCTCGATCAGCCGCAGCAACTTCCAGCGGTCGCGCACGTCGACCTCGTCGCGCGTCCGCAGGTACTTCTCGAGCAGCGGCCCGACCTCCTCGGACTCGAGATCCGCGGCCGAGGGCAGCGTGGCCACCAACCCGCCCGCGAGGTCCTGCGCGATGCGGCCGAGCTCGAATGGCAGCTTGGTCACGTGGTGCTTGCACACGTTGGCGAGCATGTCGTCATTGAGGAAGCAGCCCGAAGCGGTCGCGTGGGCCTGATGCGACGACGCGATGCCGGCCGCATAGATGGTCTCGTTGAGGTGCGTCATCTCGACCAGCTTCTCGCGAATGTGCGAGGCACCGGCGACGCCGTGCTGCTCGGCCACCGCCGCCGCCGCGCCGATCAGCACGTCGCCGACGCCCGTCTTGCACACGTAGCTGCGCCGGTGATAGCAGGTGAAGCGCTCGACCAGCAGCGCCGCAAATGCAGTCTCGCCGGCCATGAACACCCGCTCCCAGGGCACGAACACGTCGTCGAACACGACCAGCGCCTCCTGCCCGGCATAATTGGGATTGCCGCGATCGAGCCCCGCGGATTCCATGCTCCGCGTGTCGCACGATTGCCGCCCGTAGATATAGGTGATTCCGGGCGTCTCGACCGGCATCGCCGCGATCACGGCATAATCGGCGTCGGCCGGGCTCAGCCGCATGGTCGGCATCACGATCAGCCAGTGTGAATTGATGCAGCCGGTCTGATGGGCCTTGGCCCCGCGGATCACCACGCCGTCGCTGCGGCGCTCGACGATGCGCAGAAACAGATCCGGGTCGCTCTGCGCGTGCGGGGCTTTGCTGCGATCACCCTTGACGTCGGTCATCGCCCCGCCGATCACCAGATTGCGCGCCTGCACGTGCGTGATGAGCTCTTGCAGCCGCGCGTGATAAGGCGTGCCGTGCTGCGCGTCGATCTCGTAGGTCACCGAGTGCAGGGCATTGAGCGCGTCCATGCCCACGCAGCGCTGAAAGCAGGTCCCGGTCAGCTGCCCGAGCCGCCGCTGCATCTTGTTTTGCAGCACCAGATCCTCGGCCGAGCGCGCGATGTGCAAGAACCGGTTGATGCGCTCGCCGGTCAGCGGCGAGACCACGCTCGCCAACGCAGGCTCGCGCACCGCGAGGTCGTAGGTCTCGGCCACCGCGTTGATCGACGGGCGGATCATCGGATGGTCGACGGGCTCCAGGACCCGCTCGCCGAACAGGTACACCGTCAAGTTGCGACCGCGCAGGCTCTCGATGTAGTCGGCGCCAGTCTCGATGCGACGCGGGCTCGGCTGCTCATCCGGCATGCTCGCGAGCATACGCGAGCGCGGCCCTTTCGCGAGCCGACTTCGGTATGCTCGCGGGCATGCGCTGGACCGTCCGTGCCCCTCTGACCTCCCTGCTCTGCCTGCCCCTCGCGCTCGCGTGTGCCGACGACTCGACCCCCGGGGCCGACGAGATCGGAGACGGAGATGGCGACACGACCACCGGTGATGGCGACGGCGATGGTGACCCCACCGGTGACGGCGATCCGACCGGCGATGGCGATGGCGATGGCGACGGCGATGGCGACGGCGACCCGACCGGCGATGGCGATCCGACCGGCGATGGCGACGGCGATGGTGACCCCACCGGTGATGGCGATCCGACCGGCGATGGCGACGGCGATGGTGACCCCACCGGGGACGGCGATCCGACCGGTGATGGCGACGGCGATGGCGATCCGTGCGGCCCCGAGTGCTGCCCCGGCGAGTACACCTGCGAAGGTGACGATTCTCTGCTCTGCAACGAAGACGGCACCGCCTGGGAACCCAACGAGTACTGCGACGGCCTGCAGGGCCTCACCTGCAACGAGAACGTCGGCACCTGCAGCGGCGCCTGTGCCGAGGCCCAAATCGGCCTGAGCTACATCGGCTGTGATTACTATCCGACCGTCACGCTCCAGTACGACCTCTACAATGACGCGCCGAAAGACGTGTTCGCGGTCGCGGTCGCCAACACCGGAGCCGAGGACGCGATGATCATCATCACCCAAGGCGACGCGATGATCGTCGACACGGTCGTGCCCGCCAACGACGTCGAGCTCATCACGCTGCCGTGGGTCGCCGCGCTGACCAAGGGCACCGGACCCTCGAAGCTCACCGTCGATGGCGCCTATCGGCTCCGCTCCGATCGGCCGATCGTCGTCTACCAGTACAATCCGCTGCAATCGACCACCACCAACGACGCGTCGTTGCTGCTCCCGACCAACGCCTGGGGCGACTCGGTAATGGTCGCCACCTGGCCGCACTGGACCAGCCAACCAGCGTTCTACTCGGTCGTGGCCCATGAGGACGGCACTACCGTCACCCTCACTCCGCCGGCAGGTGGCGCCAGCGTGCAGGCTGGCGGCGGGGTCATGGCCAACGGCAGCGGCGTGGTCATGCTCGACAACTCCGACGTGCTGCAGGTCGTCACGCAGAGCGGCGATCTGACCGGCTCGCTGGTGACCGCCGACAAGCCCATTCAGGTGATCGGCGGCCACAAGTGCACCAACGTGCCGGCCAACATCACCGCCTGCGATCACCTCGAAGAGGCGCTGTTCCCCACCCAGACGCTCGCCGACGAATACATCGTCGTGCCGCCGGCCCGCCACGACAACATCAACATGCCCAAGGCCCAAATGGTCCGCGTGATCGCGATCGAGAACAACACCTCGGTCACGTTCACGCCCGATCAAGGCGCCAACCAGATGTTGGTCAACGCCGGCGACTTCATTCAGCTGAGCCTCAGCACGGCCGCGTTCAAGGTCGAGGGCGACAAGCCGCTGCTGGTGCTGCAGTACATGGTCGGACAGAGCGCGGGCTTCGGGACCTCGGACCCGGCCATGGTCCAAGCGGTCACGCCCAAGCAGTTCCGCAACAATTATCTGTTCTTCGCTGCGCCCAGCTGGACCGCCAATTTCGTCGACATCATCGCGCCCGACAACGCCACCGTCAGCGTCGACGGCATGCAGGTCGGCAACTGGGTGGTGATCCCCGGCTCCGGGCACTCGTACACGCACGTGCAGCTGAGCAACGCTGGCGACGGCACCCACACGGTCACGTCGAATCAGAAGGTCGGCATCTCAGTGTACGGCGTACAAAACGCCGGCAGCTACTGGTACCCCGGCGGCCTCGACCTCGAGATCAACCCGCAGTAGCGGAGCGGCTCGACCCGCGGCCGACCAGCACCAGGCCGAGCAGCCCGATCATCAGCGTCGGCGCGAGCGCGGCGATCCAGTCCCGCTCGAGCAGCTGCATGCCGAGCGCGCCGAACGTGATCACGATCAGCCCGAGCGCGGCGCAGGTCGAGCTACGCGGGATCAGCAGGCCGAGCGCGCCGGCGAGCTCGAGCACACCGAGCGTGATCGAGAGCCCCGGCGCATGACCCCACTCCTCGAACTGTCCGATCATCGAACCGCGCAGCATGTCGACGCCGGTCTTCGCGAACACCGCCGAGGCCACGACCGCGCTCAACCACACCGCAATTGTCAATCTGGTGCCGGATGACTCCATCGAGCGAACATTCACGACCATCGCGCCGCTGCAAAGCAAGCTGCATGCCGGCACGCGCCCTGCAGCGAGAGCCAATGTGCTGCTGAGCGCTCATCGTCTGGAACAGCTCCTCGCACGAATCAAGGCCCTGCCCCGCCCCGTCGTTTCGATCTATGCCGAGTCCGATCAGGCCGGCGGCAGGCTGGTCAGCGACGTCGCACGCATCCGCGTGCGCCGTGTGCTGACCGATTTGCGCGCGCAGGCGCAGGAAAACCTCCCTTCGGGCCTCGAAGCACGAGTGCTCGAGGCCATCGGACACCCCGGCGGACGCGGCACCGTGGCCGTCTTTGCAGGTCCGGCCGACGCCGCCCACCCGGAGATTGTCACGCGCAATCTACCGTCGCGGCTGCCGCTCGGGAGCAACGGATTGGCTGCGGAGGGCCGCGTGGGCGAGCCCTGGCTGACCCCGCTGCGTCTGGCCCTGTCGGAGACGCGCCGCGTGGGACTGGTCTATGTCCATGATCAGGGTGTCTGCGCCTACGAGTCGTTCCTCGACGACATCGAGCGAATCGTCGAATTGACCCCGCCCAGCATGCCCGGCGGCGACGATCGTCTGGAGAGCAGCAAGACCATTCACCCGGCGCACATCGCCGACCGCGGCAACTCTGGCTACGACGACGCCGAGGCCCATCGCGTGGCTTGGCGTCGACGTTTCTATGTCGACGCGGCCGCCGAGCTAGCCTCGAATCTGGCCGCGCGCTCCATCGATGAAATGATGCTGCTCGGCGCACCCAACAACCGCCAGCTGTTCGAGACGGTCGCGCCCGGCTCGCTGCTCGGCAAGATGATCGGCTCGGGCCCGGGGCTGCCGAAGCAGGACGCTCGGCCGACCCAGATCCTCGCCGCTGTCCGCGAGCAGCTCGACCAGCACCTGCGCAAACGCAAGCTCGAGCTGCTCGCCAAGCTGCAAGAGCACGGCGTGATCGGCCTCGACGATTGCTTGACGAAGCTGCAGCGCGGACAGCTGCAGCTCTTGTTCGTGCCCTGGGATCTCGATGGCGAGCTGTTCGTGGAGCTCGATACCGGCCAAGTCGCGAGCAGCCCCGGGCAAGCGCGAGCGCTCAGCGGAGCCAACAGCGCTCGCGTCACGCCGGTGCGTGCGCGCAGCAAGCTGATCGAGCTGGCCGATGTGCATTCGACTCAGATCGAGTTCATCCGCATCGGCTCGACGAAATCCCCCTTCGACGCAGTCCGCGGCGTCGCCGGGCTCCCTCGATGGACGTGAGGTTGTGCCGTGGCGATTCGTCACGACGTGACCGGTCCGCGCGTGACGACCCGCGCTGGCCGGCCTCTCATGCTCCAGCGTTTGGCCCATTCGCTGCACGCTTGCAGAGCGAGGAGATCTCGCCATGCAAACCAACACCGTCCGCGACGTGATGACAAAGAATCCCTTGAGTCTGCCCGAGAATGCATCGCTCTCGCAGGCCGCCCGCGCGATGCGTGACTCTCACATCGGCGTGGTGCTGGTCACCGACAGCAGCGACAAGCTCGCCGGGCTGGTCACCG
>DATLLB010000128.1:0-16045 GCA_035538075.1 Enhygromyxa sp. | reverse complement strand
CTGGGCGGCCCAGCTGACGTCCTCGGTGATCTCGGTGATGGTGAGATCGAGCAGCTGGTTGAGCGAGGCGTGATCGTTCTGGGCGCGGGCGCGGCGTTGCTCGAGCTGCTCGAGCTCGGTCTGCTTGGCGCGTCGACGCTCGCGCAGCTCGGCGATGTTGCTTGGGCGGTCGACGTCGCGAGTGATGCGGCGCCGAGTCACGCTCGCGCTGCGGACTCGCAGCTCGTCGGGCAGCTCGCCGACCGCCGTCAGAGCAGCCGACAGCGTCTTGTCGACCAGCACGGGCGCGACCTTGTCGATGCGCAGGCGGGAGCGGCCGGGCGGGAGCTCGAGCACACCACGGCGCACGACCAGCGCACGATCTTCGAGCAGCGTGACCTCGACGACAGGGACCTCGGCGACGAGATCGTTCACGCGTTGTTCCGGGGGTTGCTCGGGGATCGCAGTGCCGTCCATCTCAGACCTCCCTCCGGTTGCCACCGATCAATTCGTGGTTGGTCGGGATCGTGGCCACCCAGGTGGCCTCGAGCTCGCGCTTGCCGTTGGCCGGAACCTCGACCACCCAGCGGCGGCCGCCTTCCAGGGGGGTGTCCTTCGGCTCGTAGTCCTCCCAGCTCGGATCGACGCGCTCGATCGTGACCTCGACGTCGTCCTGACCATCGGGGACGATCGGGACGCGCTCGCGGACCTCCACGGTCGCGGCGCTGGCGAGGTGGTTGGCGATCTCGATCGCGATGGTGTGGCGCAGCTCGAGCTGGCGCTTGAACATGCCCGCGCTGTCCTCCGCGAAGCTGATGTTGCGGGCGATCTTGATGGCCTGCTCGACGCCGAGGCCGAGCTCGATGCGGCCGCCGATCGGCGTGAGCTCGACCGGGGTCGTGAGCGCGAACTTGCCGGCCACGTAGACGTCGGCGGGCCCGGGCAGCAGCGGCGCGGCCAAGGGGTTGCGCAGCGCGACGATGCGAAAGACGTCCTGGGTCTCGCGCGGGACCGAGATGTAGCGCGGCGTGGCCTCGGCCTCGCGCCTGTCGATCGCCAGCGAGTGGAATTTGCCGTCGCTCGCGAGATCGCACGGAGCGTCGGCGACGTAGGCGTAGTCGAAGCCGCCCTTGCTGGTCGGCCAGCGGTGGCCCTCGGGGACCGCGGCTTGCTCGAGGCGACGGGCGGTCGCGACCGCGGCGTCGATCTGCTGCACGGCGAGATCGATCGCGAAGGTCTCGACGCTCAGCTGCTGGTAGAGCACGCGCGACTCGATCCGACGCAGGCTGCCGCGGCGGGCGTGATCGGGCGCGTGCAGGCGCAGGCGGCCGTAGTCGAGTAGATCGCGACCGGCGAGCAGCTCGGCCTCGGCCTCGGCGGGCGCGGGTCCGGCATCGGCGTAGCCGCCACCACCTTCGCCACCACCGAAGGCCGACGCGGCCGCAGCCACGGCTCCGACAGCACCACCGACCAGCGCACCGACGAGGCCGCCGCTGCGCTTGGCCATCTCGGCTTGCGGCGCCATCGTGGATCGAGCACGCATGGGTGCGGCTGCACTCACGGGCATCGGCGGCGGTGCACCGGGAGCGGGCGCGTACGAAGGCGGTGCGGGTGGCGGCACGGCCTGTGCGTACGCTTCCTCGCGCATCAGACGATCGAGGTTGAACTCCTCGTCGTCGGGTTGGTCCGCGAGCACATCTTCGTCGCTGTCGTCGTCGAGCTCGGGCTCGGGTGCGGCGAGCGGCTGGCCGAGGCCGCGGTCGAAGTCGGCATAAAGTTGATCCGCACCGACCGGCGGCGGACGCCAGCCGGTCTTCGTTGGGGGCGGTTGGCGTCGACCGATGCGCTGCGACTCGAGCTTGGGCAGCTCGGTCCACTGCTGCGGGATCGCGGTCGACAAGGTCAACGCGACGCCGCGCCAGTCTTCACCGGTCGCCTGCCCGACCAACGCGTGCAGCTCGAGGCTGCCCGTGCGCATCGAACCATCGAGGCGGACCGTGTACGAAGGCGCCCAGCGAGCGCCGGGCACGAAGTAGTGCAGCTTCACACGCACGCGCTCGACCAGGCCGGGACCGGTGCATTGATCGAGCTCGAGCACGGCCGCCTTGCGCAGCTCGTAGGTGCGGGTGTTCTTCTGCGTGCTGGCGATCCGCTCGCGCTCGCGCAGGGTCGCGAGCCATTCCTTGGCCACGCGCTCGCGCTCGCGGAGCGTGCGGATCTGATCGGCGAGCTGCTCGGATCGCTCGCGCCGAAAGCCGAGCAGCTCGAGCCGCGCCGCGGTCGGCGAGCTGGCGGGCGGCTTGCCCTCTTCCGGCCGCCCGCGCCCGATCGGCTGCAGGCGAGCGAGCCGAGCCTCGGCGCGCACCAGCTGCTCGAGCTCGCCGCCGATCAGCGCCAAGTCGAGCTTGGCCTGCTCGAGCTCGGCGTTGCTCGGCGGAGCAAGCTCGGGGTTGTGCCCGGGCACCGACAGCGTCACACGCAGATCCCCGGCGATCGGCAGCGTGCCACCGTCGGGCTGCACGGCCTCGAGCTCGACACGCAGCGAGCTGTCGTCGAGCGAGAGCGGCAGCCCGACCAGCTGCACCCGCGCCGGGAAGCCGTCACCGTCGCGCGCGAGCTCGGCCGCGCGCGTGACCATGGCGCCCTGGCGGTAGACCGTCACGGCGCGGACTTGGGAGATCACGTCGACCAGCGCGGACATACTCGGGAGACCGAGTATCTACCAAGAAGACCCCCGCAGCCAGCCGTAGACTTAGCCATGCACGTCCGCTTCGCGTCCGCCTCGGTCGCACTGCGTGCGACCGAGGATGGGGCGCGCTCGTGGTACTCGACCGCACGTGGTGACCCCCTGGAAGGGGGTCCTCTACTTTCCTTCGCCGCGGGTCTCGTGCTCGGACGAGGTGGAAAAAAGTCACAGACCAAAGTCGGGGATCTTCAAATACGAGTCCTCGCCGGTCTCGCACAGCACCGCGAGCCGAGCGTTGTCGGCCAGCTCGGTGCGGATCCAGTAGCGCGCGGCCTCGATCTTGCCGCGATAGTAGTCGGCCTCGGCGTCATCGATCTCGCCGCCGAGCCCCCGTCGCGCAGCCGCGGCCATGCGCAGCCACTGCCACGCGATGATCAGGTTCGAGAACATCGTGAGGTAGTCGACGCTGTGCGCGAGCATGCCGGTCAGGTCGCCACCGAGGCCGCGAGCGCCGAGCACCGCGGTCAGCTCGGTGATGCGCGCGAGCTCGATCTTCACCGCGTCGCACAGCTCCTCGTCGACGCCCAGGCTGCGCGCGACCTCGACGTCGGCGCGCAGCTCCTCGCTGAGCAGCAGCAGCGCGCGGCCGCCCTTGGCGACCACCTTGCGTCCGAGCAGGTCGAGGCTCTGAATCGCCGTCGTGCCTTCGTGGATGCTGTTGAGCCGCTGCTCGCGGAGCCACAGCTCGGGCAGGTACTCGCTCGAGTAGCCGTAGCCGCCGTGGATCTGCAGGGCCAAGCTGGTCGACTCGAACCCCCGCTCGGCGGCGAAGCTCTTGGTGACCGGCGTGAGGATGTCGAGGATCAGCTGGGCTCGGTCGCGCTCGGCCGGCTGCTCGCTGTGCGTGGCCAGATCTTCATAGCCGGCCGCGGTCACCAGCAGGCTCATGCTGCCCTCGACGATGGCCTTTTGCCGAAGCAGCATGCGCCGCACGTCGGGGTGCTGGATGATCGCCACGGCTTTGTTGTGATCACCACGACGATCGATCCTGCGCCCCTGCGTACGCTCGCGCGCGTACGCGAGCGACTCGTGATAGGCAGCCGAGGCCGTGGCGGTCGCGTTGGCGCCGACCAGAATGCGGGCCTCGTTCATCATCTGGAACATGTACGTGAGCCCCTGGCCCGGCTCGCCGAGCAGCCAGCCGACGCAGTCGTCATTCTCGCCGTAGCTCAGGCCCAGGCTCGGCAGCCCCTTCCAGCCGATCTTGTGGACCAGCTGCGAGGTGTGGACGTCGTTGAACTCGAGCGCGCCAGTGTCGGGGTTCGGGCGCATGCGCGGGACCACGAACAGCGAGATGCCGCGCGTGCCCGCGGGATCGCCGACGCGGCGAGCGAGGGTCAGGTGGACCACGTTCTCGCGAAAGCGCAGGTCGCCGCCGGAGATGAAGATCTTGCTGCCCTTGATCTTGTAGACGCCGTCGCGCTCGGGCACCGGCGTGGCCGAGGTCGTGAGATCGCCGAGCCCACTGCCCGCTTGCGGCTCGGTCAGGGCCATCGTGCCGGTCCACTCGCCCGCGTACATGCGGCGCATGTAGACCTGCTTGAGCTCCTCGCTGCCGAAGCTCTCGATCAGGTGGGCCGAGCCTGCGGTCAACAGCGCGTAGCCAGCCGCGCCGCCGTTGCCGGCCATCAGGTAGAGGAAAGCCATGGTCGTGATGCAGCGCGGCAGCGAGGCGCCGCCGACCGACTCGGGCCGCGAGGCGGTCAGGATCCCGAGCTCGACCAGCTGCTCGTAGATCTCGCCCATCGCCGGGTGATCGACCACGCGGCCGTCGACCAGCCGAGCGGGGCGCTCGTCCATGTCACGAAACAGCGGGAACAGCCGCTCGCGCGCGAGCTTGGCCGCGCTCGCCAAGAACAGATCGAAGGTCTCCCGCTCATGCTCGGCAAAGGCCGGCAGCTGGCACAGGCGTTCAGCCCGATGAACTTCGTAGAGCAGGAATTGGATGTCGCGATCGCGAACCAATGGGTTGAGCGCGGCCATTTCGCTCAGTGTCGCACGCACCTCCGCGTTGGCGAAGTTTTGCGATCACGGAGCTTTGCCGAACACCAGCGTCCAGTAGTGCGAGTAGCTGACCTCGCTGGCCGGTTGATAGCCGACACCGAGCTCGGTCGCCTCGGGGTTCATCAGGTTCGCGCAATTTCCGTCGTTGCTCATCAGCGTGGCCACGACCTGGGCCGGCTCGCGCTGACCTGCGGCGATGCTCTGCGCGAGCGGCTGGCCGTCGTACTCGGCCGCCGCCGTGCGGTCCTCGTGGGTCTCACCGTCGGGGCTCGCATGCTCGAAGTAGTCGCCGACGATCATCGCGAGCGTGTGCTTGCGCGCGGCGCAGCGCAGGGCCGGATGCATGGTGAGCGGATCCGAAGGGCTCCAGAATTCGCCTCCGCTCTCGCAGTTGGCGCCCTCGGCCCGACGTTGATTGACGAGCTCGAGGACCTCACGCTCGAACGCGGCGTGGGCGGGATCCCAGCTCGCGACCGCGTCGCAGTAGGCGTTGGCCGGCACCTCGGCGGCCGGCTCCGACGGCTCGGAGCAGGCACACGGCAGCACGGCGACCGCAAGGGCGAGGCGACGCATGGATTCCTGCATACCAGGCTTCCCGCAGCCTTGGCACCGCGCGTGGGCTTCGGCTCTCCCGAGCCATTCTGATAGTGTGCGCGAACCTTGAACCAAGCAGGCGCAGGTACCTCTCGACCGCTGACCTACGCGGGCATCTTCGCGGTCGCGCTCTCGACCTTGATGCTGGAGATCCTGCTCGCGCGGATCACCAGCGTGATCGCCTGGTATCACCTCGCGTTCTTCGTGATCTCGCTGGCGATGCTCGGCATGACCGCGGGGGCCGTGCTGGTGTTCTTGCTGCCGAAGCTGTTCGACGAGCAGCAAATCCCCGCGCGGCTGGCCCAGTCGGCGTTGCTGTTCGCGGCCACCAGCCCGATCGCGCTGGGCATGGCGATGGCGATGCCGCTGCTGCCGATCGACGACCTGATGGACTTCTTCGCGCTGCTGGCCTACGGCGGGGCGCTGGCGATCCCGTTCGCGCTCGGGGGCGTGACGCTGACGCTCGCGCTGACCCGCGCGGGGTTGCCTGCTTCGATCGCGTACGGCGTGGATCTGTGCGGTGCGGCGATCGGCTGCGCGCTGGTGATCCCGCTGCTCGACGCGCTCGATGCTGCGAGCGCGTCGTTGATCGCCGCAGCGGTCGCAGCCGCGGGTGGGCTGTGCTTCGCGCTCGCGCGCGAGCAGGCCGGCCGTCCGCAGGTGGTGCGCGGGGCGATCTTGCTGGTCGCGCTGATCGGCTTCGGCTTCGCCAATGCGAGCGCCGAGGTGGCGCCGCTGCGGCCCGCGTGGGTCAAGGCCGAGCCCGAGGATCCCGAGCAGTACGAGTGGATCGGCTGGAACACCTACTCGCGCGTGAGCGTGAGCAAGACCGTCGAGCTCCCGCCGCGGATGTGGTCGGGCAGCCGCCTGCTCCCGCTCGAGCTGCAGACCCCGGTCCCGCAGCGGACCATCACGATCGACGGCGCCGCGGCGACGATGATGTTCGAGCATGCCGATCAGCTCGACCGCCACGCGCACATCGACTGGGACATCACCTCGTTCGCGCACCAGCTGCGACCCGACGGTCCGGCCGCGGTGATCGGCGTCGGTGGAGGCCGCGACGTGATCGTGGCCGCGCGGGCTGGGCACTCGCCGGTGGTCGGCGTCGAGCTCAACGATCTGATCGTCGCGCTGCACACCGACGTGATGGCCGACTTCTCGCGCCTGACCAAGATCCCCGGCGTCGAGCTGATCGCCGACGAAGCGCGCAGCCACATGGCTCGTGAGCAGCGGCGCTTCTCGGTCATCACGATGTCGCTGATCGACACCTGGGCCTCGACCGGCGCGGGCAGCTACTCGCTGTCGGAGAACGGGCTCTACACGGTCGAGGCCTGGCAGGTGTTCGTCGATCGCCTGGCCGACGACGGCATCTACACGGTCTCGCGCTGGTATCACCCGCAGTCGCCCGGCGAGACCGCGCGGATGCTCGCGCTGGCGATGGAGGTGCTGTGGCGGCGCGGCGTCGAGGATCCGCGCAAGCACATGATCCTGCTGCAGAACTTCAACGTCGCCACGCTGCTGCTCTCGCCCACGCCGTTCTCCAAGCGCGATCTCGACGACATGCAAAAGGCCGCGGTGAAGTTCGGCTTCACCATGCTCGCGACCCCGCGCCGCGGACCGCTGCACGAAGGGCCGCTGGCGCAGCTGTGGGCGATCGAGGACCAGGCCGAGCTGTGGCGATGGACGCGAGCGCAGGAGCTCGACCTGACCCCGCCGACCGACGATCGCCCGTTCTTCTTCAACACGCTCAAGCCCGGCACCTGGCTGTCCGATCCCGAGCTGGTCGACGAGCTCGACGTCTCGTTCCTCGGCAACCTGCAGGCGACGCAGACGCTCGTGTACGCGACGCTGGTCAGCTTGCTGCTGACGCTGGTCACGGTCGTCGGCCCGCTGCTGGCTCGCCGCGGCGAGCTGCGCGAGGTCCCGCGCGGCGAGCTGTTCGCTGCGACCGCCTACTTCGCGCTGATCGGGCTCGGCTTCATGTTCGTGGAGATCGGGCTGCTCTCGCGGCTCAACGTGTTCCTCGGCCACCCGACGGTCGCGCTCGCGGTGCTGCTCGGCGGGATCATCCTGTTCACCGGGATCGGCAGCATGGCGTCGAGCAAGCTCGCGGTCGAGCACAGCAACCGGCTCGCCAAGCTGTTTCCGCTGATCCCGTTCGTGCTGGTCGCGATCGCGGTGCTGGCCTCGGGCTGGCTGACGCACGCGTTCGTCAGCAGCGGCATGGCCGTGCGGGTGATCGTCGGGATCGCGACGGTCGCGATCCCGGCGCTCGGCATGGGCCTCGGCTTCCCGCTCGGCTTGCGGCTGGTGCAGCGCCGCCGCGAGCAGCACGGCGGGCCCGAGCTCGGTCCGTGGCTGTGGGGTATCAACGGCGCCGCGGGGGTCTGTGCGAGCGGGCTCGCGCTGGGCTGCTCGATGGTCTGGGGCGTGCCGGTCACGCTCGGCGTCGGAGCGAGCTGCTACCTGCTGCTGCTCGCGTGCACGCGGCGACTCGCTCGCTAAACGGTCAGCGGCAAGCTCGACGCCGCTGCGTGCGGACGCCGGAGGCGGACCGGCGCGAGACTGCTGGTGTCGTGCCCGAGCGTCTGCAGCGGGATGCCAAGCTCCGCCATCATCTTGGCGTCCCAAGCTTCGATCGGATCCTGGCCCGCGATGTAGCGGCGCGCCGGGTTCTCGATCGGCGCCTTGATGCTGCGGATCTCGGCCGCCGACGCGAGCAGGATCCGCTTGTAGTCGGGCATGTCGCTCGCGTCGAAGCGCTCCCACAGGTGCCGCGCGACGTTGGTGAATGATCCAATCTGTCGACAGAGGCGCTGAAAGTGCTCGACCGTCTCGTCGGGGCTGAGCTTCAGCGGTCGGTGGCAGAGCGTGTAGCCGTCGTAGTCGCGGCTGGTCGTGCCCGGGAGGATCCGCCCCTCCGCCTGGACCTGCCGGTAAAAGGGCGTCTCGGGGTACGGGCAGACGATGCCCACGAAGGTGACGCTGAAGAAGCGCAGCTCCGCGAGGTACTCCGGCAGCCGCTCCAGATACTCGTTGGTGTCGCCGTCCGATCCGACCAGCAACCCAAACGACAGCGAGATGCCGCTCTCGTAGCAGTCCTGCATCACGCGGGACACCTCGGCCAGACGATTCTGGCCCTTGTTCATCGCCTCGATCGACTCCGGATTCAGGGTCTCGAGCCCCGTGTAGACATACCGACACCCGGCGCGGGCCATCAGGCGCACGGTCTCGAGGTCGCGCAACACGTTGAAGGTCAGCGCGCAGCCCCAGGTCTTGCGCAGCGGGATCAGTGCTTTGCAGAGCTCGCGCAGATACTTGGGATTGCCGCCGAGGTTGTTGTCGAGGAACGCGAAGGTGTCGTCGGCGAGCCCGCCCCAGCCAGTATTGAAGCGCATTCGGTGGGCGATCTCGTCGACCACGTCGGCGACTGGGCGATAGCGGTAGCGCTCATGGCCCGTGAGCACGCAGAAGTTGCAAGAGAAGGGGCAGCCGCGCGACGCCTCGATGCCGGGCAAGCGCCTGCTGTTGCGGCGATAGTCGATGAGATCGTAGCGATACGGCCGAATGCACGCAGCCCCTGTCGACGGTCGGTCGTAGCGGCGCTTGAGCTCGCCGCGCTCGAAGTCGCGGACGAGCGCGGGGACGTTGCTCTCGGGCTCGCCGGTCACCACCGCGTCGAACCACTTCTCGCAGTCGTCCGCGAAGTGCTGCGCGTGCCGGCCTCCGGCGACGGTCTTGATCCCGCGCTTGCGAAACAGGGTCGAGAGCACCTTGGTGTGCTCGTAGTACGAGTGGAGATAGGAGAAGAACACGAGGTCCCAGTCCCGATCGAGCGGGATCTCGTCCTCCTTCTCGTTGTAGAGCTCGATCTCCGCGTCCTCGGGACACAGCGCCGCGATGAGCTCGGGGACCGAGGACTGCATCACGCTGCGCTCCTTACGAGGCAATCGCGTGGGATGGGTGTAAGTGGCGATGATGGCGATGCGCATCGACGTTTTCCAAGATTCAGCAAGAAGGCGTTCTAGTTGTGGACCGCCGGCCGGACAGCGCCCGACCGCTTGCGATGCACACGGAATGTCCCAAACAGCAGATCGAACAGCGGCGAGGTCACGCCGTAGTGCGCCTCGAAGTCGGCGTAGTGGTGCTCGAGGTGATAGCGGCGGAAGTAGCGGATCACGGCACCACGCGCGAGCCCATGGTGGGCTTGAAAGTCGAGGTATTCGTAAAAGAGGTATCCAGCCATGAAGCCAGCGTGGAGGTGGACCGCCGCGCGCAAGTCCCAGCTGGCCAGCAGGAAGATCGCGAACATCACGGCCGCGGTCGGGATGCTCTCGGACAGCTGCACGGTCAGCCGCGCGTCTGCGTTGGGCTGCTGGTGATGATCGTGATGGGTCCGGTTGCCGGGCAGCCACGAGCTCCCGTCCTCGCGCGCGTGCAGCACGAACCGGTGCACCACGTACTCGAACAAGCCCCAGACCAAGTAACCGGCGACCAACAACCCGACGACCCTCGCGGCCCCGAGCGGCGCTCGCATCGAGACGAACACCTCTTCCGCGGCGACCACGGGTACCCACACCAGGTAAGGGAGGTACAAGTCCAGACGCCGGATCGCGTGGTTGCGCGCCGACCGAGTGGACTGCTTGGCTCCGGGATTCGAGAACTTCGCAGACGCGTGCTGCATCGCGTCTGTGGCTGACGCTGGACCTCGCGAAGCGTGCCCCGTCGGGTGATCACAAAAGCGAGAGTTTTCCCGCGCGCGTCGCCGGCCGACCGGTCACTCGGTCTGCGCGTCGTGGCGCAACAGGTCGGCCTCATGCTCGCGCTCCTCGGCGACTTGCTTGGCGACGTGCTGATCGGGCCGCACATCCGTCGCCTGCTCCAGCCGCTCGCCGCTCGGCTCGCGCTCGAGCGCCTCGGGCTCGAGCGCGCGCGTGCGTACCTGATAGATCGGCTCCGGCACCTCGATGCCCGCCTGCTCGAACGCGACCTTGATGCGCCGCCGCGCCTCGGAATTGACCTTGAACCAGTCGGCCTCGCGCTGATCGATCCACGCGCCGATCGAGACGATCATCGCCGAGTCGCCGAAGCGATCGACCAAGCACGCCGGGCCCGGATCGGCGAGCACGCCCGGGGTCGCGAGCATGGTCGCGCGCGCGAGCTCCTGCACCTGCGCGAGGTCGGCCTCGACCGCGACCCCAACCTCGAAGCTGAAGCGTCGCTGCGGGTTGCGGGTGTAGTTGATGATCACGCTCTTGAACACGGTCGAGTTGGGGATCCGGACGTGATTGCCAGCGAGCGTGCGCAGCACCGTCGCGCGCGAGGTCAGGCGCACGACCAAGCCCGACTGCCCGGCGACCTCGACGAAGTCGTCGGGCGCGAACGGCTGGCGCACGCTCAGCAAGATCGACGCGATGTAGTTCTCGGCCATGTCACGAAACGCGAAGCCGAGCGCGAGGCCGACCAGGCCGGCGGTCCCGAGCACGGCGCCGATCAGCGTAGACGCGCCCATGACCTCGAGCGCGAGCACGACCCCGAGCACCAGCACGGCCGTGCTCACGACCTGCCCGACGACCTCGCGCACGAACGGGTTGTGCTTGGTCTTGCGGCGGCGCTCGGCCACTCGCCCAAGCGCCCGCGCGAGCAACCAGAACCCGCCGATCACCAGCAGCCCGGCCAGAAACTGCGGGATGAACAGCAGGATCTCGACGCCGCGCTCGCGCAGACGATCGATCAGCGGCCGCAGCCGACGCTCGATCGAGCGGATCTGCTCGATGTCGTTCTCGACCGTCACCACCCCCTCGACGCGCGCAGCGATGCGCTCGGCCTGCTCCGCCGCTTCGCGCTCGAGCGCTTGCCCACGGAGTCGCACGACCCCCGACGCGACCTCGACCTCGATCTCCTGCAGGCGGTCGAGCTGCGCGAAGATGGTCTGCAGGCGACGCTCGATCTCCGCGTCGCGCTCGGGGCTGGCCACGAGATCGATGGGCTCGAGCTTGGCCGGCGGAGCCTCCGAAGGCGGCGCGGCGCTCGGCGGCGCGGCGGCGACCGAGCAGGTCGCCAAGCACAGGATCAGCGCGAGCGAAGCGTTGCGCGAGCGCGAGCGCACCGACTCGAACGTAGCCCTACTCGAACCACGTGCTCGGCATCCGATTGGTGATCAGCTCGGCGAGGTGAAAGGGCGAGACCCCCGTCTGCGCGGCGACCTCGGCGGAGAAGGGTGAATCGCTGAAGCTGCGCACGGTCACGTGCGCGTCGGGATAGCGGCGGATCAAGTCGAGCGCGACCTGCAGGTTGAGCCCGTCGTCGCCGGTGCCGACCACGATCGTCGGCGGCCCGACCTCGGCGCGGGCGACTTCGTCGACCTGCTGCCAGACCTCGAGGTCGCGCAGGTGGCCCTCGATCACGCGCAGCTCGTGACCCTCGCGGAAGCCCGGGCTCTCGGCGAAGGTCCGCGCGTTGAGCCGCGCGTCGGTGTCGATCAGGATGACCTTGCCGAAGTGCTCGTTGGCGTGGGCCTGCAGCTGATCGAGCACGGTCTGCCCGAAGCGGCCGAAGCCGGCGAGGATCACCACATCGATCTGCACGGTGTCCTCGAAGCGCGCGAGCAGCCGCTCGCGGACCAAATCCACGGCCGCGTACTCGAGCGAGTTGAAGGTCTCGTAGTGGGTGGTCGAGCGCGGCACGGCGCGCAGGAAGCCGAGATCCGACACGTGCGCGACCACCCGACCGCGCAGCCGCGGCGCCTTGCTGACGATGCGCGCGGCCGCGTCGAGGTTGGCGAAGTCGTCGCCGGTCAACAACATCACGCGCCGCGCTCGAGCGACGCCGACCGCCTCGAACACGCCGTCGCTGGTGATGTCGCCGATGATCACCAGGGTCTTGTAGACGGCCTGCAGCTCGCCCACGCCCGGCCGGTTGGGATCGCGCTCGACCACCACGATCGCAACCTCGGGATCGAGCTCGCGCAGGCGCCTGACGTAGAGCCGCGCGAGCCGACCCGCGCCGCCGACGATCACGTGGCCCGACAGCCGCCGTGCTCGCAACGCGAGCGGGTTGAGGATCCGCAGCGCGGTCTCGATCAGCGCGCTGGCGGTGATCAGCGGCGCGAGAAAATACGCGGCCCAGAGCAGCGCACGCCCGAGCGCAGGCCCGCCGTGCGGCGTGCCGAGATCGAGGCCACCGACCACGAACAACCCGAGCGTGTAATAAGCCTTGGCCCACAGGCTCACGTCGCCGAGCTCGCGCTCGCTGACCTCCACACCCGAGGCCAGCCCGACGAATCCGGCGAGGAACACCCCGAGGAGCAAGGCGCCGCGCCAGTACAGACGTCGCGGCCCGAGCCGCCCACGCGCGGGTCCAATCAAGCCGGCGTCGGGCACCCGCTACTTTTACAGCCGCCCGAACAGCTCGACAAAGTTGCAGGGCTTGTGCCGGCTGTCGAGCTGCGAGGCCAGGATCTTGTCCCACGCGGTCTTGCACGCGTTGGGTGAGCCGGGCAACACGAACACCAGCGTCTTGTCGCAGATCGCCGCCTCGGCGCGGCTCTGGATCGTGGAGGTGCCGATCTCCGCGTAGGACAACCAACGAAACAGCTCGCCGAAGCCGGGGATCGGCTTGCTGATCAGCGGCGCCAGAGCTTCGGGCGTGACGTCGCGGGCGGTGATGCCGGTGCCGCCGGTCGCGAGCACGACCTGGACCGTCGGCTCGGCGATCCAGCGCCGCAGCTGCGCGCGGATCAGGCCGATCTCGTCGCGCACGATCGTGCGTGCGACCAGCTCGTGACCGGCCGCCTGCAGGCGCTCGATCAGCACCGCGCCGCTGCGATCGTCCGCGAGCGTGCGCGTGTCGGAGACCGTCATGACCGCGATGCGGACGGGGATCATCGACTCGCTCATTGTCTTCAGCCGATTTGCGTGCCGCTCACGAGATCGAAGGTCTGCCCCGGCAGGCCGATGCGAAACCCGAGCGCCTCGACCTGCGCGCGGTGAGTCTCGACGTCGTCCTCGTGGTGCATGAGCACCATCTTGTGGCGGACCTGCTCAGGCAGCTTCTCGAGCAGCGTGAAGGCGCCGTGGACCTGGCCGGGGTAATCCGTGAACGTGCAGTCGTGAAAGTAGATGCTGGTGCGCGGCTCGATCGAGATCAGGAACGCCGCGTCGACGGTACAGTCGCCGCTCCACCACGCCATCACGTCGGGCGCGACCTTGAGCTCGAGCGAGCACGACGGCTTGCCGGGCACGTGCTCGCTCTCGCGGGCGACCAGCTCGATGCCGCCGCACTCGAAGGTCTCGCTGTGGCACCACGCGTTCTGCCGCGGCCGCTCGTACGCGTAGGGCTGCACGACCTCGAAGTACGACTCCATCGTGCCCGAGCGCGGGTCGCCGTTGATCTTCAGGTAGCGAAGCGAGGCGGCCAGCGACTCCCAGACCTCGTCTCTCACCGCTCGATGGGCGATGAACTTCGGCCGCGGCCCGCCAGTCATGATCGAGCGCGCCGCCGCGGTCGACTGGTAGTAGCGCTGAAACGCGAAGTCCTCGAGCCCGAAGATGTGATCGCCGTGCACGTGCGTGACGACTTGGCCGGCGATCTCATGCCAGTCGAGCCCGGCCTCCCACAGCTGATCGGGCGCCTGGCGACCGCAGTCGATCAACCACCGCTCGCCGGACGGAAAGGTCAGCAGCGAGCAGGTGGTCCCGTATCGGCGGGAGAACGCACCCCCGGTACCGAGGAAGCGCAATGTCGTGGTTGAGCCGTCGGCCACGGCCGCCGCATTGTACAGCGTCCACGGTCGATCCAAACAATTTTAGCCCCCGCGGCCGCCTCGGGGGGAGCCGCGGGGGGGCTAAGCAGCCTCGGCCTCTTCCCGCCGGCGCCGCAGGTAGGCGTAGAAGGCCCAGCCGTTGAGCGCGACCACCCCGAACACGGCCACGAACATGACCGCCGACGGCCACACGTCGGCCGGTCGCTGGTCGACCATGAGCAGGTAGCCGTCGGGGTTGGCGACCAGCGAGCGCTCGAGCCGGACGTCTTCGATCGCCGCGACCGGCACGCTGAGGCGGCCACGCGCGAGCTCGATCGGCACCAGCTCGCTGCCCTCGACGCGGTAGCCGGTCCCCGCCGTGTTGTCCCCGTAGGTGAACGACAGCGCCGCCGCCCCGTCCGCCTGTAGATCGCCAAAGTCGACGATGTACGTGCTGCGGCGCGGCAGCACCAGACCGCCGACCTTGGGATCGGCGGTGGCCAGATCATCACCACCATTGAGCGCCTTGGTCAGCTCTTGAAAGAGCTCGACCTTGGCGTCGACACCGACCTCCACGGCGAACACCCAGACCGTGTCGCGCTTCTCGACGAAGGTCCACGGCCGCCCGAACACCCGCATGGTCTCCTCGGCCGCCTCGCGCGTGGGCCAGGTCGTGCGCCCGAGCTGCACGACCGCGCTCGACTGCCGGACGATCACGCGCAGCTTGTCGGCGCCCTCGAGCGCGAGCGTCTCGCCGGCTTCGGTCTGGACCTCGCCGCCACCATTTTGCACGGCCGTGATCACCGACGCAGACGCGAGATCGACCACGTCGGTGATCTCTTCGGCGTTGAAGAAGGTCTGCAGCCGCTCCCACTGCGCGACCTTGGAGAGCCGCTGCATTCGCCCTTCGAAGCGGCCCGGGAATTCGTTGGTCGCCTTCTCGGTCGCGCGCGGGACCGCCACGAACACGCTCGCGTCGGCGCCGATCAAGCGCATGAAGCCGATCCAGCCCTCGCGGCCGGGCATGCGCGCGGCGTGCTGGACGTCGGGATCGCCCTCGAGCACCACCCACTCGTTGTCGAAGCGCTCGCTGAATTCGCCCGCTTGGTAGATGTCCGAGACGTGCCCGAGCGGTCGCGGCTCGCTCTGCACGATGCGCAGGAAATATCGAAAGTCGTTCCAGGTCGCGACCAGCAGGAACACACCGACGATGATCACCGCGACCGAGACGATCGGTGAGCGACCCCAACCGCTCTTCGTGCGTAGCCCTGCCTCTTCGCTGGTGAAGGGTCGCTCGCCCTTGCTCGGATCCGGATCGAGATCGCCGCTTCCACTCGCGCGCTCGCGGGCCGCTGCGACCGCACGATCGAAACCGTCGCCCTCGAGATCGTCCAGATCATCGTCGTCCGGCTGGGCGGAGCCGTTCGCGTCCTCGCGGTCAGGGTGCTTCTCGTCGCTCACAAGCACCTCGCTATACCACGGGTCTGACTCGCTCGCCTTTTGCACGGGCGCTGCGACGCCAGACCCCCAAAAAGGTTCCAGGGGGCTTTTGGCGGGCACTACTCGCGAAACACCCAGAGCTCGCGACGGCGCTCGGCCTTGTCGTGGTCGCGGACGATCACGGTGATCTGGTTGCTGCCCGGGCTCAGCGGGACCTTGGCGCTGAACTCCAGCGTCTTGGCCTCGTCGCCCTCGATCGCGCGGTTGGCCAAGTAATAGACCTTGCGCTCGGGCTGCGAGGGACCCGACGCGCGCACGGTCACGACCACGTCGCGCGTGCGCACGTGGTGACGGCCAACCCCGACAATGTCGACGCTGTCGCCGGCCACCACGCGCGGGATCTCGCCCAGCTCGAGCACCGGAGGATCGACCATTTGGTGCTCCCGAGGCAGCCGCGCGGGCGAGCCGTCGCCGCCAGCCTCGAGCACGTCCGCAGGCACCCAGAGACGCCGACCCTCGCCCCGCTCGCCGTCGATCGC
>DATLLB010000127.1:0-4345 GCA_035538075.1 Enhygromyxa sp. | reverse complement strand
GACCTCGACCAGCAAGTAATGGTTGGCGCCGAGCTTGTGCGCAGGCCGGACCTCGGTGGACTGACCGGGCCACAGCGGGAAGGCGCACGGACCCGGGATGATCTTCGTGGTCCCGAGCCGGAGGTCACGCTCCTTGTTGCCACCTGGCACCCACGCGCCATTGGCCGCGTCGGCGTGTGCGTCCGAGGCATGCGGGACGCAGGGGTTGTGGAGCAGGACATACTCGCCGTCGCGCGCGAGCACGAACGGGCGGGCCTCCATCGCAGCCTGCTCGTAGCCGCCGCGATCGTTGGCCCGAACGATGCGGTCATTGGCCGAAGGAGTGAACTCCGTGGGCCCAATATGAGTGAGGATCTCACCCGAGGTCTCGTTGAGAGACCAAAGGAAAGACCGCCGGGGGACCGGGATCTTCTGACGGTTCTCCATGTTGCACCTACGCTATCCCCGGCTCAAAGCAGCGCCGGATCAGCTCGCTGGCCATCCACATCTACAGGTTGATAGGTCTCGCTACGCTCGGCGGTTGCAGCCAGCAATGGCCGCCAGTGCGAAGCGGGGCCGAAGATGACACGCGACCTGGGACCGTGCAACTCGCGATCGACGATTGTTGCGAGCGACCGAACGCACGGGCATCGTGAGGCATGGCTCGCAAACCCAAGGCTCCGCAGAGCTGGCCGTTTCCGTTCTTCGGCGCCGGAGAGGCGAGCTACTTCGAGTGGGCCGAGGTCCACGTGTTGTTCGAGCGCGAGCCGAGCAAGGCCGAGAAGCGCAAGATCAAGGAAGGGCTGCCAAAGGCGCTCAGCGACTCCTACGACTGGGAAGGGCCGGCGCTGATGGTTGCGAGCGATCAGTTCGCCCACGTTGCGATCGCCGAGCAGTTCGCCTCGAAGGATGATCCTGACGAGGACGATGACGATGACGACGACGATGACGAGTACGACGAGGAGGGCAGGTGGTTCTTCGCCAGCTCGGCGGCGGTGAGTCGCTTCAACCAGGCGATCGAGGCCTGGCTGCACCACGCACATTCGGTGTGCCCGATCGTGCTGGCCTACCGGCACGAGGACTGCGAGTCAGGCGGCACCGAGCTCTCGGACTGGCACGCGTGGAGCGTTCGTCAGCTGCCGGAGATCCTCGAGCGCACGAAGGAGATCATCGAGTCGGGGCGCGACGATCATCGCACGCACATGATGATCGGGGCGATCGAGATGGCGGCCGACGCCAAGGTGAAGCTGAGCGGTGAGATCCTCGACTGGGCTCGGCCCGAGCGGGTGCTCGAGCGTGCGCTGAAGCAAGGTGACGCGCAGGCGCTCGAGCAAGCGCTCACCGGTCATGGTGCCCGCGCTCGCGCGGCGCTAAACGATCTGTTGCAGCCGACCGATCCCGCTCACGCTCGCACGCTGATCGGAGCCGCCGCGGCGTTGCTGCCGATCGCCGAGCTCGACAGCGACCTGGCGATCGCGCTGGTCTGTGCCGCGCTTGCCAATCCCTCGGCCACGCATGCGGGCGCGGTGCTCGAGCAGGCGCGCGCGCGTCTGCAAGCGGAGCCCAGCTGGGGTGACTATCTCGCATTCGAGGGCCACGGCCGGACCATGGCCAAGGACTGGTCAGTGGCGATCGGGCTGTTCGAGATGGTCCTCGACGTGCCCAAGCTCGGCCGCAGCGGCTACAGCAACGCCCTCTACGCGATCATGCGCGACAACAACGGCTTGCCGATCGACGAGGCGCGCCACCGTCGGTTCCTCGCGGCCGCGCTCCCGCATGGTCCGGAGAACCCGAGCATCTTCTATAACGCGGCCTGCGTGTTCATGGAGCTGGGCGAGACCGACCGCGTGTTCGAGCACATCGCCCTCGCGATCCAACACGGATTTCCGGACGTCGAGCAGCTGCGCGACGAGGCGCTGTTCGAGCCGCTGCGCGGAGACGCTCGGTTCGCGGCGGCGTTCGAAGCCGCGCCGAAGCGCAAGCGGGCGAGCAAGAAGAAGGCGAGCAAGAAGAAGGTGAGCAAGAAGAAGGTGAGCAAGAAGAAGGCGGGCAAGAAGAAGTAGGCGAGGGAACATCTGCGCGCGGTCGTGGGTACCTGCTATGCTCGCCAGCCCTGATGCCCGACCCCATCAAACCTACGGATGGCCGTCCTGAGAAGATCGGTGACTATGTAATCCACCGCCTGATCGGCGAGGGCGGAATGGCCCAGGTCTGGGAGGGCGAGGAGCCGCTGTCGCACAGACGGGTGGCCGTGAAGGTGCTGCGGACGGAGCTCGCCAACAGCGATCAGGTCCGCCGGCAGTTCTTGGCCGAGATGAAGATCCTCGCGAGCCTCGATGATCCCAACATCGTGCGCTGCCTGGCGTGCATGCAGCACGAGGGGCGCCCGGTGATGGTGCTCGAGCGGCTCGAGGGCTGGACCTTGCGCGAGATGTTGAGCGCTCGCAGGGCGTTGGATTGGCCCGAGATGGTTCGCTACGCGATCCAGATCGCCAAGGCGCTGCGGGCCGCTCATTCGCGCAAGCCGTCGGTCGTGCATCGCGATCTCAAGCCCGAGAACGTGATCGTGCTGCCGGATGGGCGGCTGAAGGTCATGGACTTCGGGATCGCCAAGATCCTCCAGACCATGACGGGCACGACCGATAATGCGTTCGGCACTCTGCAGTACATGAGCCCCGAGCAGATCGACGCGAAGCCGGTCGATGGTCGCGCTGATCTGTTCGCGTTGGGGTTGTTGATGTGGGAGATGTTGGTCGGACGACCGCCGTTCCAGGGCAGCTCGCCGCGGATGCTGCTCGAGAAGATCTGCTCCGAGCCGACCCCGCAGCTGCCTGCGCATGTCCGCAGCGAGGTGCCGCCGCACATCGAGGCGTTGATCAATCGGCTGCTGGCCAAGAACCCGGCCGAGCGCTTTGCGAACGCCAATGAAGTCATCGAGCACCTCACGCCCTGGGCTCAGCCGTCGCCTCCGCAGGTCGCTGCGACTCAGGTGCAGCCGATGCCGCCGCCGCAGGTCGCAGCGCGGGCGAACCAGGCCAGCGAGGAGCCCCGCAAGGGCCGGTTTGCAGATCAGGCCGAGGCGATCGCCGACGAGATCAACCGCTTTGCCGAGGCGACCTCGGCGTTGATCGTGCGCATCATGGTCGCGCTGTTGGTGCTCCCGGCGGCGGCGGTGGGGTTCGTGGGTGTACCGCTCACGCTCGCGGCGGTAGGCGTAGCCGTCCTCGAAGACGACGGCGTGGATGTCGAGAGCTTCGATGCCCCAAGCTGGTTGACGCCCGGGTTTGTGGCGCTGGCGGGTCTGCTCGCGACGGTCGTGTTCATCCACGCTTGCTGGGCGCATCGGCGTGAGCCTGGGCCGGGGCTCTTGCGGACACCATGGTTGTGGCTCGGCGGCGTGCTGATCGTGAGCTGGGTGGCGACCACGGCGATCGAGCTCTCACCCAAAAGCAGCCTTGGGCCGGAGCTGCATGTGTTCTGCATCGCCAGTAGCTTCTTTTGGCTGGTGATCATGCTGAGCTGGGTGACCGGTCGGATCACGTCGCGGCTGTTTCGTCGGCTCGAGCGACCCGCCGTGAGCGAGTGAGTTGTCTCGAAGCCATGAAGCGTCGCTTGGCACTGTGCGCGCTCGCGTTTCTTGGCGGCTGCGAGGCCGAGAGCGACGCACCCGATCCGGATCTGCACGCCGACGCCGAGCCGGCGGTCGTCGAGACCTGGATCCCGGACGAGCACGAGTGCGAGCAATGCCACGACGAAGTCGCCGAGCAGTGGGCTCGCTCGCGTCACCACGCGGCGTTCACCAATCCCGACTTCGCGCGCTCCTACGCGCGCGAGCCCCTGGATTTTTGTCGTGACTGTCACGCGCCCGCGTTGCCGCGCATGGCCGCGACCGATGCCGAGCAGCTCGGCGTCGGCTGTATCGACTGTCACTTCGACGGCCAGACGCTGCTCGCGGCTGGCTCACCCTCGCAGACCAGCTCGGCTCCGCATGCGCTGCGCTACACGGCCGAGTTCGGCACGCGCAGCTGCGCCCGCTGCCACGAGTTCGACTTCCCCGAGCAGAGCTGGCGGCACGGGTCGATGATGCAGACGACCATGCGCGAGCATCAGGCCTCGCCGCACGCCGATCGCTCGTGCGCGACCTGTCACATGCCGAGCGCCGACCATGCGTTCGGATCGACGCGCGACGACGAGGCGATGCGGCGGGCAGTCAGCATCACCGCGCGGCGCGACGGCGACGCGTTGGTGCTGACGCTGACGCCGATTGGGGTCGGCCACGCGTTCCCGACCGGCGATCTGTTTCGCCGGCTCGAGCTGCACGCCGAGTTGGTCTCGCGCGACGGCGAGACGCTCGCGAGCACCACCC